>NZ_JBHWIJ010000438.1:0-5125 GCF_042732255.1 Kitasatospora sp. NPDC059803
TTGGCTACGGGGTTGGTGCGGTTGACAGTTTCATAGTGTTTCGGTGGTCATAGCGTGAGGGAAACGCCCGGTTACATTCCGAACCCGGAAGCTAAGCCTTACAGCGCCGATGGTACTGCAGGGGGGACCCTGTGGGAGAGTAGGACGCCGCCGAACAATTATTCCAAAAAGACCCCCTCCCTTTCGGGAGGGGGTCTTTTTGCATTTCCCGGAGACAGGGCAGAAGGCTTTCAAGCCGGCCCGGCCGAGGGGGCGGGCGCCGTCAATATGTCGCTAAAACCGCATGATCAGTCCACTGATCAGCGGAAAATCGCCGCTCACGCCGTAGTCTCGAAGGGAAGGGGAACAGGTGTCCGGGGGTGGCCCCGGGGCAGAGCCGGATCAAGAATGGTGCTCATGGGACGAGGCAGGCTGCGCATCTACCTTGGGGCGGCCCCCGGGGTCGGCAAGACGTACGCCATGCTCGCCGAGGCGCACCGGCGACAGCAGCGTGGCACGGACGTCGTGGTGGCGTTCGTGGAGGATCACGGCCGGCGGCTCACCGCGGAGCTCGTCGACGGGCTGGAGGTCGTGCCGCGCCGGCAGCTGGTGCACCGGGAGGCCGCGTTCACCGAGATGGACGTGGACGCCGTCCTCGCCCGCCGCCCGCAGGTGGCGCTGGTGGACGAGCTGCCGCACACCAACATCCCCGGCTGCCGCAACGCCAAGCGCTGGCAGGACGTCGAGGAGCTGCTGGCAGCCGGGATCGACGTGATCTCCACCGTCAACATCCAGCACCTGGAGTCGCTCGGCGACGCCGTCGAGGGCATCACGGGGGTGCGCCAGCGCGAGACCGTGCCGGATGCGGTGGTGCGCCGGGCCGACCAGATCGAGCTGGTCGACATGTCGCCGCAGGCGCTGCGGCGGCGGCTGGCGCACGGCAACGTGTACGCGCCGGAGAAGATAGACGCGGCCCTGGCCAACTACTTCCGTCCGGGCAACCTGACCGCGCTGCGCGAGCTGGCGCTGTTGTGGACCGCCGACCGGGTCGACGAGTACCTGCAGAAGTACCGGGCCGAGCAGGGCATCGAGGGCACCTGGCAGGCCCGGGAGCGGATCGTGGTGGGCCTGACCGGCGGCCCCGAGGGGGCGACGCTGATCCGGCGGGCGGCCCGGATCGCGGCCCGTGTCTCCGGCGGTGAACTCCTCGCCGTCCACATCTCCCGCTCGGACGGGCTCTCGGGCACCGGCTCCCCGCAGACGCTGATCGAGCAGCGGGCCCTGGTGGAGAGCCTCGGCGGTTCCTTCCACGCCGTCCTCGGCGACGACCCGGCCGCCGGGCTGCTGGACTTCGCCCGGGGCGTGAACGCGACCCAGATCGTGCTGGGCACCAGCCGCCGGCCGGCCTGGCAGTACCTCTACGGGCCTGGCGTCGGCACCACGGTGACCCGGGAGGCCGGCGACATCGACATCCACATGGTCACCCACGAGCACGCCGGGCACGGACGCGGGCGGGTGCCGGTGCGCCGGATCACCGACCTGGGCCGCTCCCGCACCATCGCGGGCTGGCTGATCGGGCTGGCGGGTCCGCCGGTGCTGGCGCTGGTGCTGACCGCGATCGGCGGGCTGGGCCTGTCGACCGACATGCTGCTGTTCCTGTCGCTGACGGTGTGCGCGGCGCTGGTCGGCGGGCTGCTGCCGGCGATCGGGTCGGCGCTGGTCGCCTCGTCGGTGCTGAACTACTACTTCACGCCGCCGATCCACACCTTCACGATCAACGAGCCGCAGAACATCATGGCGGTGGCGATATTCACCGTGGTCGGCATCTCGGTCGCCTCCGTGGTCGACCTGGCGGCCCGGCGCACCCACCAGGCGGCCCGCAGCCAGACGGAGGCGCAGACGCTCAGCGCGCTGGCCGGTACCGTGCTGCGCGGCGCGCCGAACGGGGACGGGGTGCTGACCGCGCTGATGGAGCAGGTCCGGGAGACCTTCGGGCAGGAGAGCGCCGCGCTGCTGGAGCGTCCGGAGCCGCTCGGCGCCTGGGTGCCGGTCGCCACCGCCGGGCCGCGCCCGCCGGAGCGGCCGGAGGAGGCCGACGTGGACGTGCCGGTCGGCGACAGCCTGGCGCTGGTGCTGCGCGGCCGGGTGCTGCCGGGGGCGGACCGGCGCCTGCTCGGGGCGTTCGCCGCGCAGGCGGCCGTGGTGCTGGAGCGCCGCCGGCTGGCCCGGGAGGCCGCGGCGGCGCGCCGGGAGGCGGAGGGCAACCGGATCCGCACCGCCCTGCTGGCGGCCGTCTCGCACGACCTGCGCACCCCGCTGGCGGGGATCAAGGCGTCCGTCACCTCGTTGCGGGCGGCCGACGTCGAGTGGGCGCCGGAGGACGAGGCGGAGCTGCTGGCCGGCATCGAGGCCGGGGCCGACCGGCTCGACCACCTGATCAACAACCTGCTGGACATGAGCCGGTTGCAGACCGGCACCGTCACCCCGCTGATCCAGGAGACCGACCTGGACGAGGTGGTGCCGTTCGCCCTCGGCGGGGTGCCGCCCGAGTCGGTGCGCCTCGACGTCCCGGAGACGCTGCCGATGATCCGGGCCGACGGCGGCCTGCTGGAGCGTTCGCTGGCCAACCTGGTCGAGAACGCCGTCAAGTACAGCCCGGACGGCGTCAAGGTGCTGGTCAAGGCCGACGCGCTGCGTCAGCCGGGCGGTTCCGCGCGGGTCGAGCTGCGGATCGTGGACCGCGGCCCGGGTGTGCCCGAGGACGCCAAGGAACGGATCTTCGCGCCGTTCCAGCGCTACGGGGACGCGCCGCGCGGCGCCGGGGTGGGGCTCGGGCTCGCGGTGGCGCGCGGCTTCGTCGAGGCGATGGACGGTACCGTCACCGCCGAGGACACCCCTGGTGGCGGCCTCACCATGGTCGTCAGCCTGCCCGCGGCCGAGCGGCCGCCGGAACCGGGGGAGGCGGCCGGTGACGGGCACGATCCGCTGTCGCGGCTGATCACGTGACAGCCGGTGGCCTGCCGCTCCGGCCTGTCGTTCCTCGCTTCCGCAATCCGTATGTTCAGCAAGTCCCACAGTCCGTAAGTCCGACAGCCCTGAAAGGCGGAGCCCGTAAATGACCCGGGTCCTCGTCGTGGACGACGAACCGCAGATCGTCCGCGCGCTGGTGATCAACCTCAAGGCCCGCAAGTACGAGGTCGACGCGGCCCATGACGGCGCGAGCGCCCTGGAACTGGCCGCCGCCCGCCATCCCGACGTCGTCGTCCTCGACCTGGGCCTGCCCGACATGGACGGCGTCGAGGTGATCCGCGGCCTGCGCGGCTGGACCCGGGTGCCGATCATCGTGCTGTCGGCCCGGCACGCCTCCGACGAGAAGGTCGAGGCCCTGGACGCCGGCGCCGACGACTACGTCACCAAGCCGTTCGGCATGGACGAGCTGCTCGCCCGGATGCGCGCCGCCGTGCGCCGCGCCGAGCCGGTCGCGGGCGAGGACGACTCGCTGGTCGTCACCGAGAGCTTCACCGTCGACCTCGCCGCCAAGAAGGTCAACCGGGACGGCGCCGACGTCCGCCTCACCCCGACCGAGTGGCACCTGCTGGAGGTGCTGGTCCGCAACGCCGGCCGGCTGGTCAGCCAGACCCAGCTGCTCCAGGAGGTGTGGGGCCCCGCCTACCGCACCGAGACCAACTACCTGCGGGTCTACCTCGCCCAACTGCGCCGCAAGCTGGAGCGCGACCCCTCGCACCCGCGCCACTTCATCACCGAACCGGGCATGGGCTACCGCTTCGAGAGCTGACCCCGGGGCGCCCCCGGTGGCCGTACGGCCTGCCGCCGGGGGCGCGGAAACCGGTACCCTTCCGACATGAGTGGTGACAACAGCAGCGACCAGCCGCAGGGGCGCTTCCGCCGCATGCTCAGCCGGCTGACCTCCTCGGCCGAGGAGCTGCAGGCCGAGGAGCTGCGCCAGGAGAGCGCGGCGGAGTCGGGCTGCACGCCGATCGCCGGCTGCGCGGACCGCGAGCTGGTCACCGTGGCGGGCACGCTGCGCACGGTGACGCTCCGCCCGCGGGCCGGGGTGCCGGCCCTGGAGGCCGAACTCTTCGACGGCACCGAGGCGCTGGACGTGGTCTGGCTCGGCCGCCGCTCGATCGCGGGCATAGAGCCGGGCCGCCGGCTCGTCGCCAGCGGCCGGATCAGCCACGCACGCGGGCGCCGCGTGCTGTTCAACCCCCGCTATGAGCTGCGTCCGGTCGGACACGGGAGCGAATGAGCGTGAGCAACCAGCCCGGCGGCGAGTCCGCCGCCCAGCTTGACCTGGCCGCGAACCACCACGCGCCGCCCGGCCCGCACGGACCCGGGGCCGCGGCCGACGCGGCCGTCCGCGAGGCCGTCGTCGCCAAGGAGGCCGCTGACAGCGCGGCCGAGGAGGCCGCCCGCAAGGCCGCCGCCTCCAAGGAAGCGGCCGACACCATCCTGCAGGCCTTCGGCGGCGTGCGCGGCATGATCGACATGACGCTGCCCGGCCTGGTCTTCATCGTCACCTTCAACATCACCCACCAGGTCAGCTCCGCTGCCTGGGCCGCGCTGGGCCTGTGCGCGGTGTTCGTGGTGACCAGGCTGGCCCGGCGGGAGACCGTCCAGCACGCCTTCAGCGGGGTGTTCGGCGTCGCCCTCGGCGCCTGGATCTCGATGAAGAGCGGCCGCGCCGAGGACTTCTACCTGCCCGGCCTGCTGTGGAACGTCGGCTACAGCATCGCCCTGGCGGTCTCCGCCCTGGTGCGCTGGCCGATGATCGGCGTGATGCTCGGCCCGGTCACCGGCGAGATGTTCACCTGGCGCAAGGAGAACCCGGGCCGGTTCGCCGCCTACACCAAGGCGACCTGGGCCTGGGTGGTGATCATGGGCCTCAAGCCGGTGATCCTCTTCCCGCTGTACTTCACCCACAACGTCAACCTGCTCGGCTGGCTCAAGGTCGCCCTCGGCATCCCGCCGATGCTGCTGGCGATGTACGTCACCTGGCAGATCCTGCTCAAGGCGCCGCCGCCGATCAAGGCGCAGTTCGACGACGACGAGGAGCCGGCCCGCTAGCCGGAGCCCCGGCCCGCCGGCCCGCACGCGACGGGCGAGGGCCCGCACCCCTGGTGGG
>NZ_JBHWIJ010000439.1:0-5114 GCF_042732255.1 Kitasatospora sp. NPDC059803
CCCCTGCGCAGGGGTGCCGGCCACCGGCGCGTTCGGCGGTCCGTGTTCAGGGCACGATGACGTCGGTGGTCCAGGCGGCGGCGTCCGGGCCGAGGGCCCTGGTGTGGGCGAGCATCCAGGGGAGGCCGCCGAGCTGTTCCAGGGAGGGCGGATCGCCGGCTCCGGTGCCGATGGAGATCTCCACCCCGTTCTGGACGGACTCCAGGGGCGGGTGCGGGTCGGTGTAGGGCGAGCCGTCCGTGCTGGTGTAGACCGGGCGCGGCCCGATCGGCCGCAGGCTGACCGAGACGTTCTTCCCCTCGACCTGGAACATCAGCCACAGGTTCCAGGCGCCGACGCCGTCCGTGTCCGGCCGCGAGAGCATGACGTCGGTGGCCTTGAACGTCTCGGGCAGGCCGGTGAACTGCACCGGCAGCGGGACGTTCCAGTGACCGAACCGGACGCCGGTGGCCACCTGGTGGAGGACTTCGTCGGTGACGTCCCCGGGCGCTCCGCCGTTCCCGCTGACCTCGGCCCAGCGGCCCTCGGGGGTCAGCCAGCGCAGCGTCGGCTGGTAGCGCTCGGGCTGGTCGGCGACCACCCGGTAGGCCGGTCGTCCGTTGACCGGTTCGGCGTCGACCTTGCCGAGTTTCACGTTGACCCCCGTCATCGGGGGCTCGGAGCCCGCCGGGTACTGGGAGAGCATGATGCGGGCGGCGTTCTCGCCCACGCCTCGGGCCTGGGCGTAGATGCCGTGGTAGCCGGTCTCGTAGCCGATGTGCTGCTCGCCGCCCACCCAGTCGGGCAGCCAGCCGAAGTGGACCTCGGTGGTCAGCGGGTCGATGCCGCTCACGGTCGGGGTCGGGGTCGGAGTCGGCGTCGAGGACGGCGAGGTGCTCGGGGTGGGCCCCGCCGGCGGTGTCGGGGCGACGGTGCCGCTTCCCGGGGCCAGCAGCGCGGTGGTCGCCACCACCGCCACCGTCACGGCGACGGCGACGGCGCCGATCGCGGCGTGCTTGCGACGGCGCAGCCGGGCGGTGCCCTCGGCGATCGAGCGGTCGGCGTCGAACCGCGCAGGTGGCGCCGACCCGTCGGCCAGGGCCGTCAGCCGGGCGGTGAGGTCGTGGTGATCCTTGCTGGTCATGGCGTCCTCCCTGCGACGGTGGGGCGGGCGGCGAGCCTGCCGCGGAGGGTGTCCAGGGCCCGGGAGCTCTGGCTCTTGACGTTGCCCGACGAGCAGCCCATGGCGTCGGCGGCCTGGTCGATCGTCAGGTCGCAGTAGTACCGGAGCACCACGGCCGCCCGTTGGCGGGCCGGCAGCGTCGCCAGGGCGTGGCGCAGGTCCAGCGAGGCGTCGAGGTCGACGGGCACGGACTCGGTGTCGAGGTCGGTGCCCGGCCGGCTGGTCCGCCGCCACCAGGAGGTGCGCTGCTCGGCCAGGAAGGTGTTGACCAGCACCCTGCGGGCGTAGCCGTCCAGGTTCTCCATGCGGCCTGCCCGTGACCAGTTCACGTACAGCTTGGTGATGGTCTCCTGGACCAGGTCGTCCGCGCGGTGCCAGTCCCCGCACAGCAGATAGGCGACCTTGCGCAGCCAGCCGCTCCTGGAAGTCACGTACTCCGTGAACTCCTCGTCGCGTGCCTGCTTCGCCATCTGCGCCCCCCTTCTCCCTCGTACCGTCGGCGCTCGTGCGCGCCGTCCACCCCCCTAATGCGGGCACCCGCCCCGAACGTTGCATGCGAATGCGCACGTAGGCTTTCGGACATGCCCAACGGCCGGTACACGCTCCATACAGCCATGACTCCTCTGGGTCACGACCGCGTGCTGCTCGGGGAGGAACGCTTCAGCTGCGCCCCCGGGGCGGCCGGCTGGCGGTACGTCTCCAAGACCTACGCGCCGGACGGGCGGGTGATCGGCAGCGTCGACCTCACCCTGGACTCGCGGGCCCGCCCGCTGCGGATGGAACTGCGGGCCGGCGGCTGGCAGGTGCGCGGCGGCGCGGTGGACGGCGTCGCCTGGGTCCGGACGGACGCGGCGGACCCGGGCGGCGAGCACAGCGTGGAGGGGCACGACCGGGCGCACGGGTTCACCGGCGGCTCGCCGGCCTTCCTGGTCGCCACCGCCCGGCTGCTGCGGCTGCGGGAGGGGGCGAGCGCGCGGGTGCGGCTGGTCGCGTTCACCGAACCGGTGCTGGCGCCGCGCACCTTCGACCAGGGGTGGCTGCTGGAGGGTGTCGACACGCACCAGACCGACTCCGGGCCGCTGCTGGTCGAGCGGTACCAGGTCGCGGACCTGGAGACCGGCGAGCAGCAGGTCGTGCACCTCGCGGGGGACGTGGTGCTGGCGGCCGACGGGATCGAACTGGAGGAGCTGGCGTCGCCGCCGAACGCCTGGCCGGCGCAGTTCGGGGAGTAGGTCCGGGTTGCGCGGGCCGGGCTGGGTGGGCCGGGCGGCGGGCCCGAGGGCGCGGTGAGCCTAGGCGGGCGGCGCGAAGCCGGTGTCGGGGGCCGGTGTCGAGGACGGTGCCGGTGCCGGTGCCGGGGTTGGTGCCGGTGCCGGGGACGGCTGGTCGGCGGTGGGCGGGGCGGGCTTCTCGAAGGAGGGGGCGGCCGGCTGGGGCGCGGGAGCCGGCCACGCGGCGGGTGCGGGGGCCGCGGTCCGCTGCCACTGCGCCTGGGCCCGCGTCCACTCCCGGCGCTGGCGCTCGGTGAGCACCGCGCCCAGGTACGCCGCCGGGTGTAGCCCCTGCGCCACCGGGTGACCGGTTCGGGCGGCCAGGTCGCCGGCCAGCCGGGTGGACATCTGGAGTGCCACCGTCGGATCCAACTGGCCTATGCGGCCCAGCAGTTGGCGGATCGCCAGCCAGAGCGGCTCCGGCACCGCGGACAGGTCCATCGCGACCAGCTCCCGGCCCATCGCCTGGAGCAGGTGCGGGTGCACGGGCGGCAGCGGGGGTGGCGTCCCACCGCCCGGGGTGCGCTCGCGGACGACCACCGTCCCGGCGAAGATGTCGCCCAGCCGCTTGCCGTCCGCGTTCACGGCCGAGGTGATCACCGCCGGCACGCCGGTCATGGCGACCAGCTCCATGAAGCCGACCAGCCCGCGCACCAGCGAGTGCCGGAACCGCACCGGGCCGCCGTCGGTGCGCACCACCCGCAGGCCGAGCGCGGCCTTGCCGAGCGAGCGCCCGTGGCTGAAGGTCTCGACCATCACCGGCACGGCCACCAGGAAGAACACCAGCAGCCCGATCAGGGTGGCCGCCAGCGCCGCACCGTCCAGTCCGATCAGGGCGACGCTCAGGGTGAGCGAGACCAGGAACAGGGCGGCGAACTCCACGAGCAGGTCCAGCGTGATCGCCAGCGCCCGGCTGGGAAGCTTCGCCGTCTGCAGGTCGAGGACGACCGCCTCACCCGTCACCAGGTCGCTCAAGACACCTGTCCGTTCACGTTCGTGGAGCCGTACAGCTCACTCATGGAGGCCGCCGAGGGCGGCACGGACGAGGGGAGGGACGTCACCCGGACCGGCCCCCACGACCTGCTCTCCGCAGTCTGATCCGCAGCCGCAAACATACGGCGCCCGGTGGCCGCACGGGAAGTGAGATCCCGGCGGCCGGGGTGCCCACCGCTCCTGGCATGCTGGGCCGCGCGTGTCCGTACCTACCCGCCCGTCCGCCCGCCCGCGACCGGGCCCCTCGCGCCCACCGCCGACCATGGAGCCGCCGAATGGACCTGGACGTCTTCGTCGCCACCCACCAGGGGGAGTGGGCACGGCTGGACGCCCTCGCCCGACGGCGCCGGCTCAGCGGGGAGGAGGCCGACGAACTGGTCACCCTCTACCAGCGCGCCACCGGCCACCTGGCCAAGGTCCAGGCCGCCGCACCGGACCCGGCCCTGCTCAGCCGGCTGACCGGCCTGGTCTCGCGGGCCCGCAGCGCGGTGACCGGATCGCGCAGCAGCGGCTGGCACGACGTCGCCCGGTACTACACGGTGAGCTTCCCGGCCGCGCTGTACCGCGCGCGCCGCTGGTGGGTGCCGGTCGCGGTCGTCTCGCTGCTGGCCACCGCGGTGCTCGCCTGGTGGATGGCCACCCACCCCGAGGTCCGCAACAGCCTGGTCGCCCCGGATCACCTGCGGGAGATGACCCGCCCGGGCGGGCAGTACGAGTCGTACTACTCGGACCGCCCGGCGAGTTCGTTCGCCGCACAGGTCTGGACGAACAACGCCTGGATCGCCGTGCAGTGCCTGCTGTTCGGGATCGCGCTGGGTCTCCCGGTGCTCTGGGTGATGTGGACCAACGTGGTCAACCTCGGTGTCGGCGTCGGGCTGATGGCCTCCGCCGGGCGACTCGACGTCTTCCTCGGCCTGCTCATCCCGCACGGCCTGTTGGAGCTGACCGCGGTGTTCGTGGCCGGCGGCCTCGGTCTGCGCCTCGGCTGGACGGTCATCGACCCCGGCCCGCGCACCCGTGGAACGGCCCTGGCCGAACAGGGCCGCTCCATCATCGGCATGTCCATCGGCCTCGCGACGGTGCTGGCCGTTTCCGGTGTACTCGAAGCGTTCGTCACCCCTTCCGGACTGCCCACCTGGGCGCGCATCTCGATCGGCGTGCTGGCCGAGGCGGCATTCCTCCTCTACGCGCTGGTGTGGGGCCGAAAGGCCGCCGAGGCCGGCGAAGTCGGTGATCTGGACGCGGCCGATCGGGCGGATCTGCAACCCGTCGCGGCCTGAGGCGAGGTGATCCACACGCCTCTGACCTGGTACTCTTCTCGCATCCCGACCAAACCATTGACGTGGTGAGGGTGGGCTAGTAGGTTTGAACGGTTGGGACAGACTGGACAACGGTCAGTCCCGGGCGTTAGTGTCTACGACACCGCCAAATCGAGGTGAGCGCGTTTTATGAATGCGCATCCTTCGACGAAGCAAAATCCCGCGGACTGAGCACACCGAAAGCTTTGATAAGCTTCGGAGCGAAGTTCGAAGGAAATCCCGCCAGCGGGAATTCGGAGAAACGAAGCCGGTAAGAACGGCCGCGAGGATCTGATAAGCTGGAAACACGAAAGAACGAAGCGCCCGGAGGGCCCGCTGGAAGGCGGTCCGAAGGAAGTGTCCGTTCCTTGAGAACTCAACAGCGTGCCA
>NZ_JBHWIJ010000440.1:0-5096 GCF_042732255.1 Kitasatospora sp. NPDC059803
GGAGCGCCGGACACCGCGACCCGGTCGGGGTTCTCGGCGAGCAGTTCCAGGCCGCGCGGCTCGTTGCCGGACAGCGCGCAGAACTCGACGTGCCGGCCGACGGCGTGCGCCATCGAGGCCTTGCCGCGCGCGGCGCGGTAACCGGTCAGGTGGCTGGAGCGGGCCTCGTCCAGCCGGCCCCGGCGCAGCAGCGGGAGCAGGGCGGCGGCCTGGCTGAGGGCGGGCTCCTGCTCGCAGCTGCTCCGGCCGTCGAGGACCGGCTGCAGGACGTCCAGCGCCCGGGCGTCGTCGCCGGCGTCCGCGAAGTGCTCGGCGCGCGCCCGGGTCTCGCAGGCGTGGCAGTCGCTCAGCTCGGAGCGCGGGCGGGCCGTCCACAGCTCGTAGGCGTCCTGGCGGCCGCTGCCGGTCTGCGCGGCCAGGTGGTAGCGCTGGGCGTAGTACGGCTGGAGGTCGAAGCCGGCCGCCCGGTAGCGGTCGCGCAGTTCGGTGTGCCAGCGCCGCAGGGCCGGCAGCGGCACGTCCGGGTTGCCCAGGAGTGCGCCGGCCACCCACTTGAAACGCCAGAACACCTGCTGGCGGGCCCACTCGCCGAAGCCGTCCGGGTCGGCGTCCCACAGCTTGAGGAGGCGGGCGAAGACGACCGGGCTCTTGCCGCGCTCACCGTCGTACTCGTACGCCTCCATCAGCTCCAGCAGGGCCATCGAGCGCGCCCCGGTGTCGTCGAACTGCTCGGCGGCGTCGACGAGTTCCTCGGCCGCGACGGTCCGCTGGCGGCCGTAGGGGCGGGCGTCGTTCTCGCGCAGCGCGGCCATCACCGCATCGGGGGTGTCCAGCATCAGGCCTCCTTCGGGTCGGTGCGGTCCGGGCCGGCCGACTCGTGGCCGAGCATGGCGTGGTCGAGCAGGCTGATGAACGAGCGGTTGAGCAGGGCGCTCTCGCTGGCCTTGAGCGGGCGGCGGGTCATCAGCACGGCCTGCCCGTACAGCGCCTCGACGGCGGTGACGGCCAGCTCGCGGTTGGTGACCGTCGCGGCGCGGCGCACCAGCGGGTTGAGGTGGTTGAGGACCAGCTGGGCGCGGGGCGCCTCGGCGCGCAGCGAGCCCAGGATGTCCGCCCACAGGCCGTCGGCCTCCTCGGCGAGCTGGGCGCGGCTGCGCTCGTGCCGGGCCTCCCGGTTGTCCAGCAGCAGCGCGGGCGCGTTGGTCGGGTGGAAGCTGCGCAGGGCGACGTCGCAGTCGAAGCGGCCGACCACCTCGCGGGCGACGGCGAGGAAGGCGTTCGCGGCGAGCTCGGCGGCCGGGTCGACGGTGTCCAGGTGCGCGGTGACGGTGCCCGGGTCGAGGTCGGAGACCGAGACGCCGGGGCGGATCTCGGGCAGCCGGTGCACCAGGTCGCGGTCGTAGGTGTAGCCGCCGTTGACCACGCCGAGGCCGGCGGCGCCGGCGATCGGGGCGACCTGGCGGAACTCCTCGACGGTGCGGGTCACCAGCACCACCGGGTGGCTGCGGGTGAACTCGTCCAGGGTGACGTTGCCGTCGGTGGTCTCGAACGGCAGCCACGGCAGCATCATCCGCAGCAACTCGTCGTCGTAACGGGCGAGTTCCTTGACGGCCAGGTGGTGCACGGACAGGAAGCGGTGCAGCAGCGCCGGATCGCTCGCGGACAGGCCGGTCAGCCAGTCGCGGATCCGGACGCCCAGCGCGTCACGGACGGCGGCCAGCGTCTCGTCCGCGTACAGGCCCTCGCGGGAGGCCGTCGGGCGCAGGCCGTCGGTGTCCACCACGCAGCGGACGAAGAACGCCCAGTCCGGCAGCAGCTCGTCGGCCTGGTCGGACAACAGCATGCCCTTGAGGTGCACCCGGTGGCCCGAACGGCGGGACGGCGGGGCCGCGTCCGGCAGCACGTAGGCGACGCCGCGCAGGCCGACCAGCGGCAGGTCCAGGTCGATGGTGTCGAGCGGGGCGAAGTCGAAGGCGGCGCGGCAGTACTCGGTCAGCGCGTCGCGCCGGGCCAGCGGCGAGCCGTGCCGCTCGGCCCACGGCGGGGTGCGGTTCACCCGGTGCTCGGTGCCGTTCGCGTCCACCACCGTGACGTCGTGGCGCAGCAGGCTGCCGAAGTCCCGGGCCAGCGCGAGGACACGGCCCGACCGCGTCCACTCGACGGCGTCGGCGCGCGGGACCAGCGTCACGGTGGTGCCCGGCTCCGGCTTGGCCGCGGCGGGCAGGGTGCGGATCGTGTAGCGGCCGTCGGAGCCGCCGCGCCACTCGATCACCGGCGCGTCCGGCGTGGCGGCGGAGCGGGTCACCACGGTGATCTCGTCGGCGACCACGAAGCAGGCCAGCAGGCCGATGCCGAACTGGCCGATGAAGTCGCCGCGGGCCTGGGCCAGCCCGGTGCCGTCCAGCCGGCCGTCGGCGTCGCGCTTCGAACTGCGGCCGATGGTGGCGAGGAAGGTGTGGACGTCCGCCTCGGTCAGGCCGACGCCGGTGTCGGTGACGCTCAGCTCGTCGTCGGCGCGCACGACGATCCGGGCCGGCGCCTGCGGATCGAGGGCGCGGCGGGCGGAGATCGCGTCCACCGCGTTCTGCAGCAACTCGCGCAGGTACACCCGCGGGCTGGAGTAGAGGTGGTGGGAGAGCAGGTCCACCAGGCCGCGCAGGTCCACCTGGAAGGTGTGCGCGCTCGCCGCGTTGTCGGGCGTCGGGTTCTCGGATGGGGACACCGGGGGCTCTTTCGATCGCGGGGCGGGTGATGGAGGTTCTGGACGGGCCGGGGGCGTCAGTACGCGCAGCGGTCCCGGTGGGAGGCGAACGCCTTGAGCGGATCACCGGACAGGAAGTGCCAGGGCGACTCGGTGACGGCGCCGTCCAAGGCCTCGAACAGCAGGCGCGCCGTCTTGCGCTGGCCGGCCAGCGAGAAGGCCATCGCGAAGGCGTTGAAGGAACCCTGCCAGCCACGCACCGGCGTGAAGTCCGGGTGCAGCACGGAGCGGAAGGCCGCCTCCTGCAAGTCGGCCACCACCTCCGCACTGGCCAGGTAGGCGCGGTCCTCACCGTCCGGGAGGTCCAGCCAGCGCTCCAGGTGCGCCAGCACCACCAGCTCGCCGAGCTGGCTGCCCTCCGGCGCCGCGAGCATCGAGGAACGGGCGAAGGCGTGCATCTCCTCGTGCGAGCCGCCCCACTTGGCACACAGCTGCTGGAGGCGCTGGCGGTGCGAGGCCGGATGCCCGGGAGCACGGCGCACGGCGGCCTCGAAGCGGCAGGTCGCGACCTCCGCCGGGAGCGAGGCACCGCGGGCGCTGATCTGCAGGAAGTACCAGGGGGCGAGCCAGGACGGCTCGCGCTCGGCGACCTCCAGCAGCTGCTCCTCGGCGATGTCCAACCGCTCGTGGAACACCTGCCACTGCTTCTCGGACACGTGCTTCGCCCGGGCGCCCGTCCGGGCCTCCCAGGCCCAGGTGACGTGCCGGGCACCGGACAGCAGCAGCGCCAGCGCGTCCTCGGGCCGGTCGGCGAGGGCCCGGGCCGTCCACTCCTCGACCCGGGGCACCTCCGCGATCGCACCGACCCGCCCGGTCAGATCGGCGCCGTCCCCGACGGCGGCCAGCGCGGGGCCCAGGGCCGCCCAGTCACCGGCGGCGGCCTGGCCGAGCATCAGGCGCAGCGACTCGTCCCCGAGCGCCGGATCCAGCCGCGGCGCCGCAACGGCCGCCACGGGCGCGGACCCGACGGCCCGCCGCACCCTCCCAAGCCAGCCCGCCCCGCTCTGCGCGGCCTCCTCGCCGGAGCGGCGTCGGAACAGCGGCATATGTGGCCCCCTCGAACATCATCGGCATCTTTCGCATGGCCGCACGACGGCCACCCCAGATGAGTAGATATCACGGCCGACCGACATCCGTTTCCCCAGCCCAGGGGCCGTCCCGGTCCGGCACGTGCGGGGACCGCCCCACGGCCCGCCGACCGGGGCGGACGACCGGGGCTGACGGCCGGAACGCGGGCACGTCGAACGAGCGGCGACGCTGTCCGGTCCGACGCCGAAACGCAGCGGGCCCCGGCGCCTCCTCGGCCCGGGGCTTCGCTTCGCTTCGCGTACGCGGCGGCCGTCAGGCCAGTCCGAGCCCGGCGTCCGGGGTCTTGCCCGCCTGGGCCTGCTCGATCCGCTTGACCAGCATCACCCCGAACCGCCGGGCGGCAGCCACGTCGGCCGGCCCGCCCTCGGTGGTCACGCTGGCGACGACGGTGCCAGAGCGCAGCACGATGCCGATGCCCTCGCTCTCGCCCAGCTGACCCTGGAAGGCCTGGCTCTCGCTGCCCAGCACCGGGGAGTCGACCTTGCGGAACGGCCCGGCTCCGTAGGAGGCGTAGGACTCCTTGAGCTTGCCCTTGGCGGCGTCGCGGTTCGGCAGCGTCTCGACGATGAAGCGGGCGACCACATCCCCCGAGGAGAACCGGACGGAACCGCTGAGCGGCTTGCCGGTGCACGGCACCGCCGCGGTGCAGGTGGTGGCGTGGTCGATGGTGTCGACCTTGCGCTTCTCCTCCTCCCAGCCCGCCATCGCCTTCGCGTCCGGCAGCACCTGCCCGACGAGCTTGTCGTCCAGCAGCACCGCCTCCAGGTCCGCCCCGGGCGTCGCCGCCCCGGCCGGCGGAGCAGAGGCCCCGGCGCCACCGCTTCCGGTCGCAGGCGGCGGCGCCGAGGCCGAGCCCGCAGCCGCACCCGCCCCCGTCGCGGCGGCAGGCGCGGACGCCGAGGCGGAGACCGAAGCCCCTGCACCGGTCTCACCACCCGCCGGACCCGTCGCACTCGCCACCGCACTCGCCGCCCCCGCCGCACCCTTGGCCGCGTCCGAGCCCGCCGGGGAACTCCCCGCAGAACCCGCCGAGCACCCGGCCAGCACCCCCGTCAGCACCCCGGCCGCCACCGCGGCAGCCACCCTCCGACCAACCATCCCCATCCCCATCGCCCACTCCTCCGGATGTCCGTGACCCATCAAGATAGCCGCCGCCCCCGGCCCGCCCGCGCCCGGGTGCACCCGGGCCGATCAAGGACGGAGCGGGGGCGGGAACGGCGGCGGGGCGGTGACCGTACTGGTCACC
>NZ_JBHWIJ010000441.1:0-5019 GCF_042732255.1 Kitasatospora sp. NPDC059803
GCCCCAGACGGGGAGCCCGGCCTCTCGGGCGTTCAAGGGGTGGTTCAGGCGCCCTTGGCGGCTTCCTTCAGCTTGGAGCCCGCGCTCACCTTGGCGCTGTAGCCGGCCGCGATCTGGATCGGCTCACCGGTCTGCGGGTTGCGGGCGGTGCGGGCGGCGCGGTGGGTGCGCTCGAAGGTCAGGAAACCGGGGATGGTGACCTTCTCGTCGCCCTTGGCGACGACCTCGCCGACGATCTCGGCGAAGGCGGCCAGAACGGCGTCGGCGTCCTTGCGGGTCACCTCGGCGCGCTCGGACAGCGCGGCCACCAGCTCACTGCGGTTCATGTGTACTCCTGTGGTCTGTTCGCTTGCGGTGTGCGGGGGCCCATCGGTACTCCCACCGGGGGGCACCCGGATAGGCCGCAGGTCCGCACACTGTGCTCATGCAGGCAATGCGTGGTCGCAGGCCGGGTCCGTACCCGATGCCGCGCGCCGGTGCCGTCGAAGGCCCGTCCGCCTGCCTGGATACGAATCCTGCCCCGACCGGCCCCGAGAAAGCCAATCGGGCCCCGGCCACGACACCCGAACGAACCCCGCCCGTTGGAGGTGTGACGCTCCGTCGGCTCCGGCGGACCGGGCCCGGGCGGCGGTCGGGACGACGCGCCGGAAGACCAGGGGGACGTTCCGTACTTGTCGGACACGCCTGCCCCGTGCAGGGCTACCGTACGCCCTAGGCACGACAAGCCCAAACACGCCCCTCGCCCTTGTGTCGCAAGGGTTCGGGGCGGACTCGGACGGGTAAGGCCGCTATTCGGACATTTGACCGATCAGCGACACGTCGGCCGCCTCGCCGGTCAGAGCTTGACGGTGGGGAAGGAGGAGGCGTCGAGCGTGCCGACGATGCCCGGGGTCGGACGGGCCGGCTCCGTGCTCTCCTGGACGCCCGCCAGCGCCGCCTCGCGCACCGCCGAGGCGACCGTCTTGGCGACGTCCTTGTGGAAGACGCTCGGGATGATGTAGTTGGCGTTCAGCTCGTCGTCGGCGACGGTGGTGGCCAGCGCCCGGGCGGCGGCGATCATCATCTCGGTGTTGACGGTGCGGCTCTGGGCGTCCAGGAGGCCGCGGAAGACACCCGGGAAGACCAGCACGTTGTTGATCTGGTTGGGGAAGTCGCTGCGGCCGGTGGCGACCACGGCGGCGGTCTGCCGGGCGATGGCCGGGTCGACCTCCGGGTCCGGGTTGGCCAGCGCGAAGACGATCGAGTCCTCGGCCATGGTGGCCAGGTCGTCGCCGTCCAGGACGTTCGGGGCCGAGACGCCGATGAAGACGTCGGCGTCCGCCACGGCCTCCTTGAGGCTGCCGGTGCGGCCCGAGCGGTTGGTGTGCTCGGCGATCCAGCGCAGGCTGTCGTTGAGGTCCTCCCGGCCCTGGTGGACCACACCGCGCACGTCCGCCACGGTGGCGTGCTCGACACCGGCCGCCAGCAGCAGCTTGAGGATCGCGGTGCCGGCGGCGCCGGCGCCCGACATCACCACCCGGATGTCGCTGATCTCCTTGCCGACCACCTTCAGCGCGTTGGTGAGGGCGGCCAGCACCACGATCGCGGTGCCGTGCTGGTCGTCGTGGAAGACCGGGATGTCCAGGGCCTCGCGCAGCCGGGCCTCGATCTCGAAGCAGCGCGGCGCGGAGATGTCCTCCAGGTTGATGCCCGCGAAGCCGGGGGCGATCGCCTTGACGATGGCCACGATCTCGTCGGTGTCCTGGGTGTCCAGGCAGATCGGCCAGGCGTCGATCCCGGCGAAGCGCTTGAACAGGGCCGCCTTGCCCTCCATGACCGGCAGCGCGGCGGCCGGGCCGATGTTGCCCAGGCCCAGCACCGCCGAGCCGTCGGTGACCACGGCGACGCTGTTGCGCTTGATGGTGAGGCGGCGGGCGTCCTCGGGGTTCTCGGCGATCGCCATGCAGACCCGGGCGACGCCCGGGGTGTAGATCATGCTGAGGTCGTCACGGTTGCGGATCGGGAGCTTGGACGACATCTCGATCTTGCCGCCGAGGTGCATCAGGAAGGTGCGGTCCGAGACCTTGCCGATCGACACGCCGTCGATCGCCCGCAGCTTCTCGACGATCTCCTCGCCGTGCGCGACCGAGGAGGCCGCCACCGTGACGTCGATCCGCAGCGCCTCCAGGCCGGAGGCGGTGACGTCGAGACCGGTCACCGAACCGCCGGAGGACTCCACGGCCGTGGTGATCGCACTGACGGCGTTGCCCCGGGCCGGGACCTCCAGCCGCACCGTGATCGAGTTGGAGACACTGGGCACCGTCGCCATCGACGCTTCCTTCTTCCGTCCGTGCGGCAGGTTCAACATTTTGTTGAAGGCATCGCCTGCGCATGCTAGACCTCGATCGTCGCACCTTCCAAGGGGTAGCCAGAAATAACGTTCATTGAGTGTGTGGACCCGACAACTTCTTGCCTCTCCGGGCCGATGCGTTACATTGGACGGGACACCGGCTCGATCCAAGCCCCCGGGCCCAACCTTCGTCCCTTCGAGGGACCACTTGCCGCGAGGCGAGCATGGCGGGTCGGTGTCACTAACGTCTGAAGGCCCCTCACCATCCGGTGAGGGGCCTTCTTCGTCCGGCGGACCGGCCGTCAGCCGTGCAGCAGCGCGGGCACGCCGGCCGCGTCCGGCAGGTCGTCCGGACCGGACAGCACGGTCAGCCGCTGGGTCGCCCGGGTGAGCGCCACGTACAGCACCCGCAGGCCGGCCTCCGACTCGCCGGCGATGCCGGTCGGGTCGGCCACCACGGTCGCGTCGTACTCCAGGCCCTTCGCCTCCAGGCTGCCCAGCACCACCGCCCGCTCGCCCAGGCCCTCGGCCCAGCCGGCCGCCTCGGCCCGGCGGTCCATCGGCACCACGATCGCCACGGTGCCGTCCACCTCGCCCAGCAGCCGCTCCAGCTCCGCCCGGGCCGCCGCGCCGAAGGCCTCCGGGGCGGGATCCACGACGGCCGCGAAGCGCGGCTCGACGCCGACCCGGCGCACCGCGGTCGGCGACGGGGTGCCCGGCGCGGCCAGCGCCAGCACCTTGGCCGCGACCTCGGCGATCTCGGCCGGGTTGCGGTAGTTGACGGTCAACGTGAAGCGGCGGCGCGGCTTGCCGGACAGCACCTCGTCCAGCGCGGCCTGCGCCTCCTGCGGGAACGGCCAGGAGGACTGCGCCGGGTCGCCGACGATCGTCCAGGTCGCCATCCGGGCCCGGCGGCCGATCATGCGCCACTGCATCGGGGTGAGGTCCTGCGCCTCGTCCACGATCACGTGCGCGTACTCGGTGCGCTCGACGGGGACGCGCTCGCGCTGACGGGAGCTGCGGTCGGCGAAGGTGGTGACCTCCTCCAGCCCGCTCAGCAGGTCCACCGCGTTCACCTCGCGCACCTTCGGCCGGGCCGCCTCGCCGAGCAGCACCTGGAGCTCGTCCACCAGCGCGACGTCGTGCGCGGACAGCGCGCCCTCGCCGTTCGGGGACAGCTGGCGCCAGGACGCCGCCAGCAGCCTCGCCTCGTCCGGGGAGACGGCGCGGCGGGCGATCCGGTTGATGTGCCGGTGCTGCTTGAGCGTGCCGAGCACCCGGCGCGGGGTCACGGCGGGCCACCAGGCGTCCAGGAAGTCCAGGAACGGCGCCTCGTCCGAGACGTACTCGTCGAAGGACTCCTTCTCCTCCTGGCGCTGCTCGCGGGCGTAGTGGTCGGTCGGCTTCGGCAGGTGCCGGGTGAGCTCCTGCCACAGGGCGTCCAGCAGCATCCGGCGGGCGCGCGGGCGCAGCAGGTTCAGCGGGGTGCCGCCGGCGCCGATCACGTTGCCGCGCACGGCCTTGAGCCGGCCCGCGTCCAGCTTGAGCACCTCGCCGCGGGCGACCACCTTCAGCTCCTGCGGCGCACCCAGCTCCAGCGCGGCCCGAGCCGCCCGGCGCAGCAGCTGCACCATCCGGCCCGAGCCCTTGACCCGGGCCGCCTCCGGACTGTCGTAGGTGCCCGCCTCGACGCCGTCCACCAGCGAGCCGACCGCGCGGATGGCGACCTGCCCCTCCTCACCGAGCGAGGGCAGCACGCCCTCGGTGTAGGAGACCAGCAACGGGGTCGGCGAGACCACCAGGATGCCCCCGGCGTAGCGGCGGCGGTCCTGGTACAGCAGGTACGCGGCGCGGTGCAGGGCGACGGCGGTCTTGCCGGTGCCCGGGCCGCCGGTGACGAGCGTGGCGCCGGCGGCGGCCGCCCGGATCACCTCGTCCTGCTCCTTCTGGATGGAGGAGACGATGTCGCGCATCGAGTGGCTGCGGGCGCGGCCGAGCGAGGCCATCAGTGCGCCGTCGCCGACCACCGCCAGCTCCCGGCCGTTCAGGGTCGGGGTGAGGTCGGGACGCAGCAGGTCGTCCTCGACGCCGATCACCCTGCGCCCCTTGGAGCGGATCACCCGGCGGCGGACCACCCGGCCCGGCTCGACCGGGGTGGCGCGGTAGAACGGCGCGGCGGCGGGCGCCCGCCAGTCGATCACCAGCGGCCCGTACTCGGCGTCCAGCACACCGAGACGGCCGATGTGCAGGGTCTCGGCGACGGCCGGGTCGGCCGGGTCGAGCGGCGTGTCGGAGGGGATGCCGTGTTCCTCCGGGGCGTCCGCCCGCTGGAGGTCGATCCGGCCGAACAGGAAGTCCTCGAACTCGTTGTTCAGGCGCTGGAGGTGGGCGCCGGCCCGGTAGACCTGGGCGTCGCGCTCGGCGAGCGCGCCGGGGGTGCCGACGTGGACCCGCTTGGCGGCGTCCTCCAGGATGTACTCGGCCTCGGCAAGCTTCTCCTCCAGCCGGTGGTAGACGGTGTCGAGGTGCTGCTGCTCACCGGCGATCTCGCGCTCGCGTACGGTCTCGCGGTCGGTGGCGGCGGTGGTGTCCGTGTTGCTCTGCATGGCCTCGGTGGTAGCGGCGGAATCCGGCTCCGGAAAACGAGCGGACGGATGATCCTACGCCCCAACCGGGGTAAACGTGAAGGC
>NZ_JBHWIJ010000442.1:0-5005 GCF_042732255.1 Kitasatospora sp. NPDC059803
GCCACACTACCCCGCCGCGCGCCCCCCCGGGGGCGCGCCGCGCCCCGTCTGGGCGCCCCCCCCCGCCCCCGGCGGGCCGAACCACATCGCGCGCCCCGACGCCGCCCCGCTGGCGGGCGGGCGCGGCGCGCTCGTCGTGCTGCCCGAGGGGCGGTCGGTGGCCCGGGTCGACCAGGCGCTCACCGAACTGCTCGGCGCGGGCCGGCACGTGGCCCTGGAGGCCGACCTCGGCCCGCGCGAGCGCTACCGGCGCTGGCTGGCGGTGAGCCGCGGCTCGGTGCACGCCGTGATCGGCACCCGCGCCACCATGTTCGCGCCGGTGCGCGACCTCGGGCTGGTCGTCGTCTGGTCCGACGGCGACAACAGCCACAGCGACCCGCGCGCCCCGCACCCGCACGTGCGCGAGGTCGCGCTGCTGCGCGCCGCCGAAGAGGGCGCGGCCGTGCTGCTCGGCGGCCACGCCGTCACGGTGGAGGGCGCGCAGCTGGTCAGCACCGGGTGGGCCCGCCCGCTGACCGCCGACCGGGAGACCGTGCGCCGGATCGCGCCGCGGGTGCGGACCGTCACCGACCAGGACCAGCACCGCGACGGCGCCGCCCAGTCCGCCCGGCTGCCCTCGGTGGCCTGGGAGGCCGCCCGGGAGTCACTGGCCGCCGGACACCCGGTGCTCATCCAGGTGCCCCGGCGCGGCTACGTGCCCCGGCTGTCCTGCGCGCGCTGCCGCACCCCCGCCCGGTGCCGGCGGTGCGAGGGCCCGCTGGAGGCGCCCGCGGCCGACGCCGCGCTGAACTGCGGCTGGTGCGGGGAGGCGGAGACGGACTGGCACTGCCCCGAGTGCGGCTCGTTCCGGCTGCGCGCCCAAGTGGTCGGCGCCCGGCGCACGGCGGAGGAACTGGGCAAGGCGTTCCCGCGGATCCCGGTGCGCACCTCCGGACGGGACGCGGTGCTGGCCACCGTCCCGGACGAGCCGTCGCTGGTGATCTCCACGCCCGGTGCGGAGCCGGTGGTGGACGGTGGCACCGGGTACGGGGCCGCGCTGCTGCTGGACGGCTGGGCGCTGCTCGGCCGGCCCGACCTGCGGGCCGGGGAGGAGACGCTGCGGCTCTGGCTGGCGGCCGCCGCGCTGGTCCGGTCCGCCGAGGAGGGCGGCTCGGTGGTCGTGGTCGCCGAGCCGTCGGCGCGGCCGGTGCAGGCCCTGGTCCGCTGGGACCCGCTGGGCCACGCCGGGCTGGAACGCGACGAGCGGGCGCAGCTGCACTTCCCGCCGGTGTCGCGGATGGCGTCGGTCAGCGGCAGCCCGGCGGCCGTGGCCGACCTGCTGGGGCTGATCCGGCTGCCCTCGGAGGCGGACGTGCTCGGGCCGGTACCGGCCCCGGCCCTGCGCGGGGAGGAACAGGAGCGCGCGCTGCTGCGGGTGCCGCCCGGGCAGGGGGCGGCGCTGGCGGCGGCCCTCAAGGCGGCGCAGATCGCGCGGATCGCGCTCCGGACGCCGGAGGCGGTCCGGGTGCGGGTGGATCCGACCGACATCGGGTGAGGCCGGCGGGGGCGGGGTGAGTGGCCACCCCGCCCCGGATGGCGCTGGTCGGACGGCGGCGTCAGCCGCGCAGCGGGATGCCGGTGCGGTCGATCGGGGTGCGGTCGATCGGGGTGCGCTCGGGGGTGGTGCGGTCGGCCGGGGGGCGGTCGAGGGGGCCGCGCTCCGGGGCGGTGCGGTCGAGGTTGCCGCGGTCCAGGGTGTTGCGGTCGAGGGCGTTGCGTTCGAGGTTGCCGCGCTCCAGGGCGTTGCGGTCGAGGCTGCTGCGGTCCAGGCCGCCCTGGCGGGCCGCCGGGACGGTCGCCGCCAGGCCGCTGGACGGCACGGCGGGCAGCTCCTCCGAGCGGTCCGGGCGGCCCTGGCCCGGGACGGCACCGCTGGCGGCGAGGAGTTCGCTGGTCGGGCGGCGCATCCCGTACCGGCGGTGCACGGCCTGCTTGGTGACCCCGAGGGCCGAGCCCACCGAGTCCCAGGAGAAGCCCAGCGCCCGGTCGAACTCGACCGCCGCCGCGACCAGGGTCTCCACGCTCTCCCTCAGCTCCTGCGCCAGGCGCACGGTCGGCGCGGGCGCCCGTCCGTACACCACGAAGCCGGCCGACGTGCTGGGCCGGCGCGGACGATAGACGTTGCCCAACTGGGCGGTGAGCGTCCGCAGCGCGTCGACCTGCCGCCTCACCCGCTCGATGTCCCGCACCAGCAGGTGCAGGCTTGCCCGCGCCCGGGCGTCGTGATTGATCTGCTCGGCCATGGCCTACGTGCCACCTTCCGTACGGTTCAGCTCGGCCGGGGCGCGGTGTCCCGTGCGCCCGGCCCCGGTCAATCTCACTTGACCAACGCCGAAGCGGGGGCCGGGGTAACGCCGCCGGGCAGACTCGGGATATGCCAGAAGCCGGTGCCGGGGTGGGGGAGGGGCGTTCGGGGCCGCGCGAAGGGTGGTGCGAGGGGCGGCGAGGGGCCGCGCGAGGGGCGGTGTGAGGGCATGGGCGGCGGGCCGGGTGCGTTGCATAGACTTGCCGGGAACCCGTAGTTGCCCGCAGCCCCGCACCCTCGACGGACAGGAGCCCGTACCCCATGGCGATCCAGCCGATCCGGCTCTTCGGAGACCCCGTCCTGCGGGCCACCGCCCAGCCGGTGACCACGTTCGACAAGGAACTGCGCACCCTGGTCGGCGACCTCACCGAAACCATGCTCAACGCCCCTGGTGCAGGCCTCGCCGCGCCCCAACTCGGCGTCTCCCTGCGGGTGTTCACCTACCACGTGGACGGCGTCACCGGGCACCTGATCAACCCGGACCTGTCGCTGACCGAGGAGGAGCAGGACGGCCCCGAGGGCTGCCTCTCGCTGCCCGGCCTGCGCTACGACACCAAGCGCGCCTACGGCGTGGTCGCCAAGGGCTTCACCATGTACGGCGATCCGGTCACCCTGGAGGGCACCCAGCTGCTCGCCCGTTGCATCCAGCACGAGACCGACCACCTCGACGGCATCATCTTCATCGACCGGCTCGACCGCGAGCAGCGCAAGGCCGCGCTGAAGGCGATCCGCGACACCGACTGGGGCGGCGCGCCCGCGCCGGTCGTCAAGGTCTCCCCGCACAGCACGTTCGGCGCCGCGCGCTGAACCCTCTGGCGCCGAACCCTCTGGCGCTGAACCCTCTGATCTCCAACGTCTTCTTGCAGAAAGGCACTTGATGCGTCTCGTCTTCGCCGGCACCCCCGAGGTCGCCGTTCCCGCCCTGGACGCCCTGCTCGCCTCCGACCGGCACGAGGTCGTCGCGGTGGTCACCCGCCCCGACGCCCCCGCCGGGCGAGGGCGCAAGCTGGTCGCCAGCCCCGTCGCCCAGCGCGCCGAGGAGGCCGGGATCGAGGTCCTCAAGCCGGCGAAGCCCAGCGACCCGGAGTTCGTCGCCCGGCTCACCGAACTCGCCCCCGACTGCTGCCCGGTGGTCGCCTACGGCGCGCTGCTGCGCCCCGGCACGCTGGAGATCCCCAAGCACGGCTGGGTCAACCTGCACTTCTCGCTGCTGCCCGCCTGGCGCGGCGCGGCCCCCGTCCAGCACGCGGTGCTGGCCGGCGACGAGGTCACCGGCGCGGCCACCTTCCTGATCGAGCAGGGCCTGGACTCCGGTCCGGTCTACGGCGTGATCACCGAGGAGATCCGCCCGACCGACACCAGCGGCGAACTGCTCACCCGCCTCTCGGTGTCCGGCGCGCGACTGCTCACCGCCACCATGGACGGCATCGAGGACGGCTCCCTGCACGCCCTCCCGCAGCCGGCCGAGGGCGTCACGCTCGCCCCGAAGATCACCGTCGAGGACGCGCGCATCGAGTGGAGCCACCCCGCCCTGCGGATCGACCGCGTGGTGCGCGGCTGCGCCCCGGCGCCCGGCGCCTGGACGGAGTTCCGCGGCGAGCGGCTGAAGATCACCGGGCCGGTGAAGCTGCTGACCGACTCGTCCGCCCTGGCGCCCGGGGAGCTGGCCGTGGTCGGCAAGAACAGCGTGCGGGTCGGGACGGGCAGCCACGAGGTCGAACTCGGGGAGGTCCGCCCGCAGGGGAAGAAGGAGATGCGGGCGGCGGACTGGGCGCGCGGGGCGCGGCTGGAGTCCGGGGAGCGCTTCGGCTCCGAGGGCTGAGGCTCAGGTTTAGCGTTACTGTTCGTCTGATAACCACTGATAATCGTCTGATAGCCACCGATAACCACCGCAGCACCTTGAGGCACCCTGTGACCACCCCCAGCGCCCAGCGCGCCCCCCGCCCGCACCGCCGCCCGAAGAAGGACCCGGCCCGGATCGTCGCGTTCCGCGCGCTGCGCGCCGTCGACGAGCGCGACGCGTACGCCAACCTGATCCTGCCGTCGCTGCTCCGCGAAGCCGAGCAGAAGGGCATGGACCGGCGCGACGCCGCCCTCGCCACCGAACTCGTCTACGGCACCCTGCGCCTGCAGGGCACCTACGACGCGATCATCGCCGCCTGCATCGACCGGCCGCTCAGCAAGGTCGACCCGCCGGTCCTGGACGTGCTCTCGCTCGGCGCCCACCAGCTGCTCACCACCCGCATCCCCAGCCACGCGGCGGTCTCGGCCACCGTCGAGCTGGCCCGGGTGGTGCTCGGCGACGGCAAGGCCAAGTTCGTCAACGCCGTCCTGCGCCGGATCAGCGCCCACGACCTGGACGCCTGGATCGAGAAGGTCGCCCCGCCGTACGAGAAGGACGCCGAGGACCACCTCGCCGTCGTCCACTCGCACCCGCGCTGGGTCGTCTCCGCGCTCTGGGACTCGCTCGGCCGCTGGCAGCCCGACGCCTCCGGGCGCAGCGCCCTGGAGGACCTGCTGCGCGCCGACAACGAGCGGCCCGAGGTGACCCTCGTCGCCCGCCCCGGCCGGGTCGACGTCGGCGAACTAGACGACGCGCTTCCAGAGGCCCAAACCGGCCGCGTGTACCCCTTAGCGCTTCGGCGCGACCAATGCGGCGAC
>NZ_JBHWIJ010000443.1:0-4919 GCF_042732255.1 Kitasatospora sp. NPDC059803
CGCCCCGCCCCGCCGCCCGCTCAGCGGCACGCACGGACCGCGCCCCGCGCCGGCGCCGGTGCTCCCTCCCGCGGCTGCCAGCGGTCCCGGTCGGCAAGGGGGCCGCCGGGATGCGCGGCGCGGCGGCAGACCCGCGACCGGCCGCCGAGGAGAACCCGGCCACCGCCGAACTGCTCACCACCGTCCCGGGCGGCCTGGCGCCGGTCGCAGGCGGCGCGGTTGTCCGGGTTGTCGAGCGCCTCGGTGAGGTAGTGCCGGCCGGGGCGGCCGTAGCGCCACCACACCGGCCCGAGCGGCCCGTGCTCGGCCAGCAACTCCAGCTGAACCTGGCCACCGCCCGGACGGCCCATCTACGGACGTACTCACCGGCCGCCGACCTGCGCCAACAGCCGAAACTCACCGGCCGGTGCCCGGAACTCACCAACGCCCCGGGCGAAACCCCCCAGCGCAGGTCAGCGGCCTACGCCGGGGTGAGACGGGGTTATGAGCCGTGCCGCTTCTCCTCGGCGGCCGCGACTTCGGCGGCGGCCCGCTCGCGCTCGGCATCGGTGCCGTCCTGTACGACGCGCGGAGCTCGGAATTCGGGATGCCGGCAGCGCCTGAGATGGCGGAGGCCGGCACCCCGGCTGTGAGGTCTCGGGGCGCTGGCCGCTTCAGTGTGCGCTCTCCAGGCGTACGGACGTGTCGGTTGAGGTGGTTCGGCTTGTCCGCCAGCGGCCGATCCCCGTCCCGCCCGATGGGCAGGCGGACGATCCGGGCGCCCGGTCTGGAGAGCGCGGCGCGCCGATGCTCAGCCGCCGTTGCGCGAGCACATGGCGAGGACGAAGAATGCGACGATCACGATGGCGATCCAGCCGAGGCACCCCAGCCCGTCCGGGTTGCCGGGTGCGATCTGCGAGGCGCCGCCCGGCTCGAGGTGCGGGTGCCGCCTGGTGTAGTGATCGAGCAGGTCCTGCTCCGTCGTGGCCTCGGTGGTCCATTCGGTCTTGAATCCGCACTCACCACAGTGTCCGCGGAACTTGGCCATCGTTTTTTCCCCTTACTCCTTGCGTCTCACGTCGCGGCGGGCGTTTTTCTGTGGTCGTCGCCGACCTTGATCCGCCGTGCGGCTTCCCTTCGGGAAGTCCACCACAGATGCGGTACCCCGTCCGTGGTGATATAGTCAAGTCGCGGCCAGGAAAGGAAAATTGACGGTGAATCATGATCGACGGGACCTGCTGCGTGATACAGCCATCGATGTGCTGGCCGAGGCGGGCGGGCGCGGGCTGACACACCGGGCCGTCGACACGGCCGCCGGGGTGCCGTCGGGCACCACCAAGAACTACTTCCCCACGCGGGACGCCCTGCTGGGCGCGGTCGCCGAACGGTGCGCCGAGCAGTACCGCATGGTCGCCGAACACATCGCGGCCTCCGGCCCAGGGCCCAGCGACCGCGAGGGCCTGGTGGCCATGCTCGCAGGCCTGCTGGAGAACGTCGCCGGACCGGGCCGCCCCAGAATGCTCGCCTACCTCGAACTCCAGACCGAGGCCACCCGCCGCACCTGGCTGTCAGCGATCCTGGACCCGATCTCCGCCGCCGACTTCACCGCCTTCGAACACGCCCAGCGCACGGCCGGCCTGCCCGTCACCCCGCAACGATCCGCCGCCGTCACCCTCGCCCTGCACGGCGCCATCCCACACCTGCTCGGCACCGGCCCCGACACCCTGGCCGCCGCCGGCCTCGACAACCTGGACCGCTTCGTCCGCGGCCTGCTCGCCGCGGTCTACCCGTAGCACCCCGATCAGCACCCCCGGCACCCCGCCGACACCGAGTTCCCCGGCACGCCGGGCAGGCGCCCGCGACCACCACGACCACCGGCTGGTCCGACCCGCCCCGGCACGTCGGCCACGCGGCGCCCGGCCGAGCAGGCCGGGGCAGTGGTGGATGGCAGGCCGGCGGCGCCGGGCCACGGCGGCGACCGGCCCTCCGCCCGTGCACGGCAGCGCGACCTGCCGCCAGGCCGGATACCTCCAGCGCCGCTTCGACAGGGACCTGCCCGCCCCTGCGTGCCGAAAGCCCGTACCCTCCTGGCCGGCCTCGACGACGACGAACGGGCGCAACGGGCCCCGCGAGGCACGGGCGGCCCGACGGTCACGGTGTCCGTCGGCGGCGGGCTCGTGGGCGTTGCGGGTAGCCGGCCACTTGTGGGCGTGGCGCATCTCCTCAACGTGTGTGACCGCGTCGGCCGGTGTCGTGCCCGGCTGAGGGTGTGGCGTCGAGCTTCGATCGGTCAACCCGAGTTCGCTGTGCGGCGGGTGCCGGTTCGCCCGCCTCGGCGCCGTTGCTCGGGAAGTCCCCATTTCCGCGGTGACGTGCGTGATCGGACGGGTCTTGCCATGTTCGATCCACCGGTAACGACCTTCTGGGGACAGTGGTGCGTTTTACGTGGGTCACGGTGCCGTCGGGGCGGTGCGGGAGGTGTGGTGTTGTGCGCGGGTGACGATGAGTGAGACGTTCTGTCCGCCGAAGCCGAATGAGTTGCTGAGTACGGCCTTCTGGGGGGCGTCTCGTCGTGCTGTGGCGATATCGAGATCGATGTCGGGTGCGATGCCGGCTGCGGTGAGGTTGCGGGTCGGCGGGATGACGCCGTGTTCCACGCTGAGGACGGCGATGAGCGCCTCTATTGCGCCGGCCGCGCCGAAGAGGTGGCCGAGTGCCGCTTTGGGGGCAGTGACGGTGGCGCGGCCGAAGACCTGTCTGATCGCGTGTGCCTCCGCGGTGTCGCCGGCCGGGGTTCCGGTGGCGTGGGCGTTGATGTGGCTGATCTGCTCGGGAGTCAAACCGGCTTGGGCGAGGGCCTTGCGCATGGCGGCGACCTGGCCGGAGCCGTCGGGGGCGGGTGCCGTGATGTGGTGGGCGTCGGCGGCGATGCCGGCTCCCGCGAGTACGGCGTGGACGTGTGCGCGCCGGCGGCCGGCATGCTCGGCGCTTTCGAGTACCAGGACGGCGGCGCCTTCGCTGAGGACGAATCCGCTGCGGTCCGCGGCGAAGGGGCGGGACGCTGAGGCGGGTTCGACGGTGTAGCGCGACAGTGCTTGTGCCTGGGCGAAGCCGGCGACGGTGATCGGGGTGATCGCGGCCTCGGTGCCGCCCGCGATGACCACGTCCGCCTCGCCGGCACGGATGAGCCTGGCCCCCAGGGCGATCGCCTCGGCGCCGGAGGAGCATGCCGAGACAGGCGTGTAGGCCCCGGCCCGTGCGCCGTATTCGATGCTGATCAGCGCCGCTGCCGCGTTGGGCATGAGCATCGGTACCGTGCGTGGCGAGACGCGCCGCGTCCCGGCCGTCTCCAGTACGTCGTCTTCCTTCAGCAGCGTCCGTACGCCCCCGATGCCCGTGCCGATCGCTGATGCGAGCCGGTGCGGGTCCACCTGTGGGGCGCCGGCGTCGGCCCAGGCTTCGGCCGCTGCGGTGAAGGCCGCCTGCTGTGAGCGGTCGAGCCGCCTGGCCTGCGCCGGCGGCAGCGACTGGGCGGGGTCGATCGCCATCGTGCCTGCGGCGGTGTCGGGAAGGCCGGTGTCCTCGTGGCCGCGCAGGGCGCCGCCGCGGATGCCCGACCGGCCGGCGAGCAGGGCTTGCCAGGTGGACTCCACGTCTGCGCCGAGTGGTGTGATCGCGCCGAGTCCGGTGACGACGACTTCGGTCCTGTGCATGCCATTCAACCTTTCTTGTATGCGATACAAGCGAACGAGCCTAGTTGTATCACATACAATTCGGGTGTGGAGAAGAAGCGAACCGAAGCCCGACCAACACCGGCCCGATCGCGTGACCGCGGTCGCGCGACCAGACGCCAGCTGATCGAGGCGACCGCACGGCTCTGCAAGGAGCGGCCCGGCGCCGAGGTGAGCGTCGCGGAGATCGCGAACGCGGCAGGCGCCTTCCCCAACCAGGTCACCTACCACTTCGGCTCCAAGGACTCGCTGCTCGTGCACGCCGCCTTTCTCGGCCTGCTGCACGACGCCCGACGGATCGAGCGCATCGGCCGCCAAGCCCCCGATGCGGCGACATTTCGGCGCAACATCGCCCGCGCCGTACTGGCCATGCCCTCGCTCCCACCGGTCGCACGGGCACTCGCCGCCGGGATCTCCAAACCCGAACTCGCCCCCGTCGTCGACCGGCACCTCCAGCTGCTGTTCCGGCAGTCCGAGCGCTTCGTGAGCCAGCTCATCGACCGTCGCGGCTGGAAGGTCCGCCGACCGCTCGACGTGGAGGCCAGGACGTTCTGGAGCACCGCGCTCGGCGCAGTGCTGCTCGTCCGCGCCGGGGCACACGGCACCGTCGCCGACCTCGACCTCGCCGGAGCACTGACCATCCACGACGAACCCGAACACGGCTAGGACGGTCGAACGGGCCTGCGGCGACGACGTAAGCGGCTCCCGCGCGAAGGCGGACTCGTCGAGCGAAGGCGGCCCCGTCGCGGTCGGCATGTTCGCGGTCGGGATGTTCGCCGTCGCCGACGAACCCCGTCGCGGCCGGAGCAAGGCGTCACGAACCTGCTCGCGGCAACAGCCAGGCCTGTTTCAGAAGTGGATCAACGGCTGTCGTCCAGCCTGGTGTAGCGAAGCGAAGCGAGTCAGCCCCCGTGCTGGAACCCGGCAGGAGCCTCCTCCTCCCACGGGTCGATCCCGCGACGCTCCAGTTCGCCTAGCCGGCGATCCCGCCGCGGCTCGGGAAGGCCCTGTCCGCACCAAGGGCAGAAGCCGACCGCGATGCCCGATGCGCCACCGTCACGGACGATCAACCCGCACTCCTGGCATCCGGCACCGAACCGAATCAGTGCATCCGTGAGCTTCCCCCGTTGAACGGGAGGTGGTGATTACCTGGTCAGGATGGGTTCAGGCTGTTCGACGGCCACTGGTTCGGCCGTCGCCTGGTCGGCG
>NZ_JBHWIJ010000444.1:0-4919 GCF_042732255.1 Kitasatospora sp. NPDC059803
TGCGCCGCGCGGCGCCCCCGCCCAGCAGGGCGGTGCGCAGCGGCGTATGGGACCACCTGTCGATTCCGCGGCCGAGAGCGGCTGCGCTCCAGGCGTCCAGCCGCTCCGGCGGGACGTCGAGGAAGCGGGGCGCGGCGGACGGGACGGCGGCGAGGACGGCCTCGGCGAGGTCGGCGTCGGCGGGCGGGGCGTCGGCGGGCGGGGCGTCGGCGGGCGGGGCGTCGGCGGGCGCGAGGATGCGCTGCTCCGGGCCGTCCGGGCCGTACGGCAGGACGGTCCGCAGGGCCTCGTGCCGGGCCACCAGGTCGCCGAGGGCGGCCCGCAGCGCGGCGGGGTCGAGCCCGCCGGTGAGGTCGAGGGCCAGCGTGGTGAGGTAGTCCGGGCGGTGCTCGCCCAGGTAGTTGGCCGTCCACAGGCGCAGTTGGGCGGGGGCGAGCGGCAGCCGGTCGGGCCGGGCCGTCCGGTCGCCGAACGCCGGGGCGCTGCCGTCGGCGCCGTCGGTCCCGTCGGCACCGTCGGTACGGGCGGCGCGGTCGAGCCGGTGGTCCAGCCCGGCCACCGTGGGCGCGTCGAACAGCTCACTGAGCGGCACGTCGACCCCCAGGGTGGACCGGATCCGCCCGGCCAGCCGCATCGCGGCGATCGAGTTGCCGCCGAGCGCGAAGAAGTCGTCCTCCGGCGCGACCGCCGGCACCCGCAGCACCTCCGCGAACAGCGCCGCCAGCACCTCCCGGCGGGGCGAGCGGGTCGGTGCCGGGGCCGACCGCTGCGGCGGGCCCAGGGCGGTCGTGTCGACCTTGCCGTTGGCGTCCAGCGGCAGCGCGTCGACCGGGACGAGCACGGCGGGCACCAGGTGGCGCGGCAGCCGCCCGGCGAGCCGGCGGCGCAGTTCGCCGGCGGCCACCGGCCGGTCGGCGACCACGTACCCGCCCCGCGCGCGGCCCGCCGGGCCCGCCCCGTGCGGCACCACCCGGGCGGCGGTGACCTCCGGTTCGGCGCACAGCGCGGCCTCGATCTCGCCCGGCTCGATCCGGAACCCGTTGATCTTCACCTGCCGGTCCGCGCGCCCCAGGAAGTGCAGCCGGCCCTCGGTGTCCCACCGGCCCAGGTCCCCGGTGCGGTACAGCCGGCCGCCCGGCGGGCCGTACGGATCGGCGACGAACCGCTCGGCCGTCCGGGCCGGGGCGCCGTGGTAGCCCGCGGCCAGGCCCTCGCCGCCCAGGTGGATCTCGCCGGGGACGCCCGGCGGCACCGGGCGCAGCGCGGCGTCCAGCAGCAGCACCCTCGTCCCCGCGAGCGGGCGGCCGATCGGGACGGCCCCGCCCTCGCGGACCGGGCCCGCCGGGACTTCGTGTCCCAGGGCGAAGGTCGTGCTCTCCACCGGCCCGTACAGGTCCAGCAGCCGCTGGCCGGGCGCGGCCCGCCGGGCCCGGGCGAGCGCCGCCGGGGGCACGACGTCGCCGCCGGTGCAGATCAGGCGCAACCGGGCCAGGGCCGCCGGGATCTGCTCGGTCAGCAGGTCGAACAGGCCCGCCGTCAGCCAGGCCGCGGTGGCGCCGCCGCGCTCGACGGCCCGGGCGTAGTCCGCCGGGGTCAGCTCCCCCGGCGGGGCCACCACCACCTGGCGGCCGGTCAGCAGCGGCATCAGCAGCTCGTACACCATGGCGTCCCAGGCGTGCGGCGAGTGGAACAGCACCCGGTCGTGGTCGGGGCCGTGCCACAGCGGGTCGTCGGCCAGGGCGAGGATGTTGCGGTGGGTGACCGCCACGCCCTTGGGGCGGCCGGTCGAGCCCGAGGTGTACAGCAACTGGGCGACCTGCCCGGGCCGCACCTCCACGTCGGGGTCGTCCGTACTCCCGCCCGCCCGCCGGGCCGCCGCCAACAGGTCGGCGTCCAGCAGCAGTTCGGTGCCCGCCTCGGCGGCGAGCGCGCGCAGCCGCTCGGCCGGGAACCCCGGGTGCAGCGGGACGCAGACGGCGCCGAGCTTGGCCAGCGCCAGCATCGCCACCGGCACCTCCGGGCTGCGCGGCAGCCGCACGGCGACCCGGGTGTCGGGCCGCACCCCGAGGGCCGCCAGGTGGTGGGCCAGCCGGTTGGCGTCGGCGTTCAGCGCGCCGTACGTGGTGGTGGCGTCCGTGGCGGTACCGGTGCCGTTCGCGGTGGCGCCGTCGACGTGTCGCAGGGCGATCCGGTCCGGGTGGTCGGCCGCCAGCCGCTCGAACCGCGCGCCGACCGACACCGGTTCGGCGTCGGCCGCCGGGCCGGTGCCCCAGGCCCGCAGCCCCGCCCGCTGGACGGGCGGCAGCAGGTCGACCCGGCCGGTGGTCAGCGCGTCCGCGCCCGGACCGGCCAGAGCGGCGCAGGCGGCCGTCAGCAAGGTGCGCAGCCGGTCCGCGTCGAGGTACCGGTCCAGTTCGGCGGGGCGCAGCTGGAGCCGCACGTCCAGGCCGCCCTGGCGCGGCAGCACCACCAGCGAGAGCGGGTAGTGGGTGCCGTCGAACGGTTCGACGGCGCCGATCCGCAGGCCCGGCGCGGGCTCGACGAACCCGGCCTCGTCCAGCGGGTAGTTCTCGAACACCAGTGAGCTGTCGAAGAGCCGCCCGGCGCCGGCGGCCTCCTCCACCGCGGTGAGCCCCAGGTGCTCGTGGTCCAGCAACGCGGTGCGCTCCCGCTGGAGCCGGGCGGCGAGCTCGCGCAGCGGCTCGCCCGGGTGCAGCCGGGCCCGGACCGGAACGGTGTTGATCAGCAGGCCCACGAGCCGCTCCGCCTCCGGCAGTTCGGCCGGGCGCTGGGCGACGGTGGTGCCGAACAGGACGTCGTCGCGGCCGGTGAGGTGGGAGAGCACCAGCGCCCACGCCGTCGCCACCAGGGAGCCGAGGGTCACCTCCCACTGCGCGGCGCGCGCCCGCAGCCCGGCGGTGAGCCCGGCGGGCAGGGTGAAGACGCTCGTCGACGGGCCGTCGTCGGCGCCCTCGCCGCCGGCCGGAGCGGGCCGGCCGACCCGGGTGGGCTCGGCCCCGGCGAGGGCGGCGCGCCAGGCGCCGCGCGCGGCCGCGTCGTCGCGCCCGGCCAGCCAGTCGAGGTAGCGGCGGTAGGACGGCGCCGGGGGCAGGTCGACACCCTGGTGCAGCGCGAACAGCTCGCGCAGCACGATCGGCACCGACCAGCCGTCCAGCAGCAGGTGGTGGTGGGTGAAGACGAGCCGCCACCGGTCGGCGGCCAGCCGCAGCAGGGTGAAGCGGATCAGCGGCGGCGTGTCGACCGCGAACGGCCGGCGGTCCTCCTCCACGAGCCGCCGGGCGGTGGCGGACTGATCCCGCTCCGCCCGCCCGGTGAGGTCCACGGTGCGCCAGGGCAGCGTCACCTCGACCGGCACGACCTGCTGCGGCGGGCCGGACTCGCCGCTGGTGAAGGCCCCGGCGAGCTGCGGATGGCGCGCGAGCAGCCGCCGGGCGGCGTCCTGGAGCCGCTCCGGGTCGATCGCGCCGGTGAGGTCGAGGACGAGCTGCACGAGGTACGGGTCGCGGCGGCCGTCGTGGGCGGCGTAGCGGGAGTGGAACAGCAGGCCGGCCTGGAGCGGTGTGGCGGGCAGCAGGACGGCGGCGGGCGCGGCGGCCTCGGCGGAGGCTTCGGCGGACGTTTCGGCGGGCGCCTCGGACTGGGCGTCGGCTGCGGGCCCCTCGGCGCGGGGCGGGGCGGCGGACGACAGGGTGGTGAGGGCCTGCTCCCAGCGGGCGGCGAGTTCGGCCACCGCGTCGGCGGCCAGCACGCCGGCCGGCCAGGCCCATTCGACCCGCAGCCGCGGGCCGTCCGGGCCGGTCTCCACGAAGGCGTCGACCGAGAGGGTGTGGGCGAGCGGCAGGGTGGGGTCGGCCTCGCCGCGCAGGGTGCCGGGGACGGGCTGCCAGGGGCCGCGTCGGGTGGTGTCGAAGCGGCCCAGGTAGTTGAAGGCGATCGGGGCCGGGCGGTCGGGCAGCGTGCCGGACCGCTGGAGCAGCCCGTACGTCAGGCCCCGGTGGGGGGTGGCGCGCAGGCGCTGCCGGGCGGCCGCGACGGCGCGGGCCAGGTCGTCGGCGGCGGCGAGGTCGTCGGTGGGGGCCAGGTTCTCGACGCGGGCAACTCCCCCGGTGTCGGGCGCGGCCGGGCCGGTGTCCAGCAGGACGGGGTGGATGACCGTGAACCAGCCCAGCGTCCGGGAGAGGTCGAGGCCGTCGAGGGCCGCGAGTTCCGGGTCTCGGCCGTGGCCCTCGACGTCCACCAGGAGCGGGCCGTCGGCGCTGCGGGCGCGCCAGCCGTGCAGGGCGGCGGCGAGGGCGCCGAGGAGGATCTCCGGTACGGCGGCGCCGAGTCGGTCGGGCAGGTCGGTCAGCAGGGCGGCGGTCGGGCCGCCGCCCAGGGTGGTGCGCAGGGTCGCGGCCCCGGCCACGGTGTCCCGGGTGCGGTCCAGCGGCCGGGTGCCGATGGTCCCGGTGCCGGCGGTCAGCAGGCCGTGCCAGTGGTCGCGGTCGGCGGCGACCGCCGGGTCGGCCTCGGCGGCCCGCAGCGCACGGGCCCAGTCGGCGGCCGTGACGGGGACGGCGGCGAGGTCGGCCGGGTGGCCGTCGGCGGCGGCCCGGTGGGCCCGGGCGAGGTCGTCGAGCAGGATCCGCCAGGAGACGCCGTCGACGGCGAGGTGGTGGATCACCATCAGCAGCAGGCCGCCCTGGTCGCCGTCGAACCAGACCGCCCGCAGCAGGTCGCCCCGGTAGGGGTCGAGGCGGCGGCGGGCGTCGTGCCGCTGTTCCGCGACGAGTTGCAGCAGGGCGGGCGCCGGGTCGCGGCCGGGGGCGGTGGCGAGGCCCTCGCGGGCGAGGTCGATCCGGTGCAGCAGCGGGGCCGCCGGGACGGTCCCGGCGGGACGGATCTCGAAGGCGACCGGC
>NZ_JBHWIJ010000445.1:0-4858 GCF_042732255.1 Kitasatospora sp. NPDC059803
CCCCACCGGCGGGGGCGCGGGGGGGGGGGTACGCGGGGCGGCCCCGCGCGGGGTGATAAACCGCGGTGGGCCCGGGGGGTTTGCCCCCCGGGGCCCCTCTCACGCGCCTGTGGTTACTTCTTTTCCTTCGGCGCCTCGGCGTCGGTGGACAGCGCGGCGATGAAGGCCTCCTGCGGGACCTCCACGCGGCCGACCATCTTCATCCGCTTCTTGCCTTCCTTCTGCTTCTCCAGCAGCTTGCGCTTGCGCGAGATGTCACCGCCGTAGCACTTGGCGAGGACGTCCTTGCGGATCGCGCGGACCGTCTCACGGGCGATCACCCGGGAGCCGATGGCCGCCTGGATCGGCACCTCGAACTGCTGGCGCGGGATCAGCTTCTGCAGCTTGCCTGCCATCATCACGCCGTAGCCGTAGGCCTTGTCCTTGTGCACGATCGCGGAGAAGGCGTCCACCGCGTCGCCGTGCAGCAGGATGTCGACCTTCACCAGCTGGGCGGACTGCTCGCCGATGGGCTCGTAGTCGAGCGAGGCGTAGCCGCGGGTCTTGGACTTCAGCTGGTCGAAGAAGTCGAAGACGATCTCGGCGAGCGGCAGGGTGTAGCGCAGCTCGACCCGGTCCTCGGACAGGTAGTCCATGCCCTGGAGGTTGCCGCGGCGGGACTGGCAGAGCTCCATGATCGCGCCGACGAACTCGTTGGGCGCCAGGATGGTGCCGCGCACGACCGGCTCGTACACCTCGGCAAGCTTGCCGGTCGGGAACTCGCTCGGGTTGGTGACGATGTGCTCGGTGCCGTCCTCCATGACCACCCGGTAGACCACGTTCGGGGCGGTGGAGATCAGGTCGAGGTTGAACTCGCGCTCCAGGCGCTCCCGGATGATCTCCAGGTGCAGCAGGCCGAGGAAGCCGCAGCGGTAGCCGAAGCCGAGCGCGACCGAGGTCTCCGGCTCGTACACCAGCGCGGCGTCGTTCAGCCGCAGCTTGTCCAGGGCGTCGCGCAGCAGCGGGTAGTCCGAGCCGTCCAGCGGGTACAGGCCGGAGAACACCATCGGGCGCGGCTCCTTGTAGCCGCCCAGCGCCTCGGTCGCACCCTTGTGCATCGAGGTGATGGTGTCACCCACCTTGGACTGCCGGACGTCCTTCACGCCGGTGATGATGTAGCCCACCTCGCCGACGCCCAGGCCGTCGGCGACCTTCGGCTCGGGCGAGATGACGCCGATCTCCAGCAGCTCGTGGGTGGCGCCGGTGGACATCATCGCGATCCGCTCGCGCTTGGTGAGCTGCCCGTCCACGACACGCACGTAGGTGACCACGCCGCGGTAGGAGTCGTACACCGAGTCGAAGATCATCGCGCGGGCCGGGGCGTCCTTGACGCCGACCGGGGCCGGGATGGTGTTGACGATGTGGTCCAGCAGGTCCTCGACGCCGAGGCCGGTCTTGGCGCTGACCTGCAGCACGTCCGAGGGGTCGCAGCCGATGATGTGCGCGATCTCCGCCGCGTACTTCTCCGGCTGGGCGGCCGGCAGGTCGATCTTGTTCAGCACCGGGACGATCGTGAGGTCGTTCTCCAGCGCCAGGTACAGGTTGGCGAGGGTCTGCGCCTCGATGCCCTGGGCCGCGTCGACCACCAGGATGGTGCCCTCGCAGGCCGCGAGGGAGCGGGACACCTCGTACGTGAAGTCCACGTGGCCGGGGGTGTCGATCATGTTGAGGATGTGCGTCGTCCCGGCATTCGGACCGGTCTTCGGCGCCCACGGGAGGCGGACCGCCTGCGACTTGATGGTGATGCCGCGCTCGCGCTCGATGTCCATGCGGTCGAGGTACTGGGCGCGCATCTGCCGCGGGTCGACGACGCCGGTGATCTGCAGCATCCGGTCTGCGAGCGTCGACTTGCCGTGGTCGATGTGGGCGATGATGCAGAAGTTGCGGATCAGCGCCGGGTCGGTACGGCTGGGCTCTGGCACATTGCTGGGGGTCGCGGGCACCTTGGTCCGATTCTCCGTTGGTCCGGGGCCGGGGGTGTCCTGGTCATCGCTGACCGGTTTTCCCGGGGACCGGACAGTCTCGTCCGATCGAAATAGTTCCTCCCATCTTCCCACGACCACGGCGCGGACCGCCGTTCGGTCCGCCCGGACCTTCTCCGGGCCCGCGCCAGGCGGCAGGATGACACCCCGTGATCCTCGAAAGCGCCCTGCTCGACGTCCTGCCCGGCCTGGAGGACGAGTTCCTCGCCGCCTTCGCCGAGGCCCGGCCCCTGATCGCCGTCCAACAGGGCTTCCGCTCCCTGCACCTGCGGCGCTGCCTCGACGAAGGACGCGGCTCGCGATTCCTCCTCCAGGTGGAATGGGAGACGCTCGCGGACCACACCGAGGGCTTCCGCCGCTCAGCCGAGTACCGGCAGTGGCGGGAGCTGCTGCACCGCTTCTACCGGCCGTTCCCGGAGGTCGAGCACTACGGGGAGCCGGTGCTCAGTGCGTAGCCGACCCACTACTGCGCAGGCGACCCGCCGTGGGGCCGGGCTCCCGGTTTGGGGCGGGTGGCGGGCCCCTGGTAGCGTGGGCTGCTGCACCTGGCCCCGGCATGCCCTCTCAGCTGCCCGGCGGCCGCGCGGTGCAGCCCGTTCAATCCTTTTAGACAAGACTGAGGCTCCTTCGTGGCGAACATCAAGTCCCAGATCAAGCGCAACAAGACCAACGAGAAGGCGCGCCTGCGCAACAAGGCCGTCAAGTCCTCGCTGAAGACCGCCCTGCGCAAGGCCCGCGAGGCCGCTGCCGCCGGCGAGACCGAGAAGGCCACCGTGCTGGCCCGCGCCGCCTCCAAGGCGCTGGACAAGGCCGTGAGCAAGGGCGTCATCCACGCCAACCAGGCCGCCAACAAGAAGTCGGCCATCACCAAGCGCGTCAACACGGCCGCCCAGGCCTGACGCCCCGGGGGCCTCGGCCCCCACCGCCTCGGGACGGACCCGGCCCTCTACCCGGACCCCTGAGGCGCGTGAGACTCGCACCGCACGCGGCCTGCGTTCGCCACGCGGGTGCGGTGTACGAAGCAGTACGACAGGCGCCGTAGTCGGCCTCTCTCCAGAGGCCCACTGCGGCGCCTGTCGCGTTCCGCGGCCCGACCGCTGTCGTCGGTCACGCGTGTCTGGGGCTCGGGGGTTCCGGGGCTCCGGGGCTCCGGCGGCGCTGCGGGCCGGCGCCTGGGGGACCGTCCGCTCGATGGGCACGTAGGCGGTGGCACGTAGGCGGTGGCAGGTGGGTCGGCAAGTAGCCGGGTAGCCGGGTCCGGCTCGTCCCGGGTTCGGTCCGGTGGCCGCGCCGCCGTCAGTACGCCGGGCGGGACCCGGCCCGGGCCGCCCGGGCGACGGCCACCACCGCGCGCTCCAGCGCGAAGGCCGGATCGTCCGAGCCGCCCTTGACGGCGGCGTCGGCCTGGGCGATCGCGGTCAGCGCGGTGGCCACCCCGTCGCCCGTCCAACCGCGCATCTGCTGGCGCACCCGATCGACCTTCCACGGCGGCATGCCCAACTCGCGGGCCAGGTCCGCCGGACGCATGTTCCGCCCGGTGGTCGCCAGCCGCCCGATGCTGCGCACGCCGGAGGCCAGTGCGTAGGTGATGCCGGTCGGCGGCTGGCCCACCGCCAGCGCCCAGCGCAGCCGCTCCAGCGCCTCCGCAGCCCGGCCGGTGACCGCCAGGTCGGCCACCTCGAAGCCCGTCGCCTCGGCCCGGCCGCTGTAGTAGCGGGCCACCACCGTCTCGTCGATCGCGCCCTCGACGTCCGAGGTCAGCTGGCTGCACGCGGCCGCCAGCTCGCGCAGGTCGCTGCCGAGCGAGTCCAGCAGGGCCTGGCAGGCCTCCGGTGTGGCCGAGCGGCCCAGCGTACGGAACTCGCCCCGGACGAAGGCCAGCCGCTCGCTCGCCTTGGTCAGCTTCGCGCACGCCACCTCGCGACCGCCCGCCTTGCGCCCGGCGTCCAGCAGGCCCTTGCCCTTGGCCCCGCCCGCGTGCGCCAGCACCATGATCACTTCTTCGGCCGGCGCCTCGATGTACGCCTTGACCTCCTTCACCGAGTCGGCGGAGAGGTCCTGCGCGGCCCGCACCACGATCACCTTGCGCTCGGCGAACAGCGACGGCGTGGTCAGCTCGGCCAGGCTGCCCGGCTGCAGGCTGCCGGGCGGCAGATCCCGCACGTCGGTGTCCGGGTCCGCCGCCTTCGCCGCCGCCACCACCTGGGCGACCGCGCGGTCCAGCAGCAGCTCCTCCTGGCCGACCGCGAGGGTCAGCGGGGCGAGCAGGTCGTCGGGTGCACTCTTCCTGGCCATCGCCTACCAGCATCCCACGGGGCGCGGACACTCCCGCCCGGGGCAACCCCCGCCCCCGGCCCCGCCCGGTCCCGCCCGGTCCCGCCTCTCCGGCCCGACCTGCCCGGCCCGACCCTGCCCGCCCGACCCGACCTGCCCGACCGCGCCGATCACCCGACCTGGAGAATGGTCCGGTGACCGAGAACCACACCACCGACCTGCCGGACGTCAACGACCCGCACGCCCGGCAACTGCTCGTCCTGCCCGACCGCGACGCCGCCGAGGACGCCTCCGAGGAGCTCAGCGCCGCCCACCCCGACCTCGGCGAGCTCGACCTCGTCCGGGACGCCCTGGCCGGCGAGGACGACGCCGAGGACGCCCAGTGGCTGGTCGTCGTCGAGCCCCCGGAGGAGGGCGGGTGCCCGGGGCGGCGGCGCGCCCGCGCCGCCCGCGCGGGGGGGGCGCCCCCGCCCGGGCCTCCTCGGCGGACACCGCCGGCCCGGCGAAGCCCCCGCCGATGACCAGGATCCGTGTCAACTCGCCTACCCCTCAGTGCGTTTGCC
>NZ_JBHWIJ010000446.1:0-4828 GCF_042732255.1 Kitasatospora sp. NPDC059803
CGCCGGAGCCGATGCCGCGCCAGACCCCGAGCACGGTGAGCACGCCGACGAAGCCGAGGGCGAGTCCGGAGAGCCGGCGGGCGCCGGGGCGGCGCTCCTCGGCGACGGTGAGGACGGTGAACAGCAGGGTGAACAGCGGGGTGGTCGCGTTCATCACCCCGGCGAGGACGGAGCTGACCCGGGTCTCGCCGAACGAGAACAGCGTGAACGGCACGGTGTTGAGGAGCACCGCGACCACGGCGGAGTGCCCCCAGAGCGCGCGGTCGCGGGGGACGCGCTCGTGGCGCAGCACGAGGATCGTCCACAGCGTGACCGCCCCGAGCGCGCAGCGCCACAGCGCCACCCACAGCGGCGGCACCCCCGCCTCCACCGCCACCTTGATCAGCGCGAAGCTCGCGCCCCAGATCGCCGACAGCGCCACGAAGCCCGGCAACCAGCGCCGCACCCGGACCACCTCCACCTTCGTCCCGTTGGTTCCGTGTCGGGTTCCGTCCCGGCCCCGTCCAGGGTCCAGTCTCGGGTCCCGCCGCAGGTCCCGCCTGGGGTCCCGTCTGGACAGAGGGTGGCCCGGCGGCAGAGCATGAGTCCAACAAGTGGCAGTGCCGGATAGATGAGGAAGTCTCATGGCGTCGGAGGTCAACCTGGCCCAGCTGAGGGCACTGGTCGCGGTCGCCGACACCGGGGGGTTCGGCGCGGCCGCCGACGAACTGGGCATCAGCCAGTCCGCCGTCTCGCACGCCGTCGCCGCGCTGGAGCGGACCCTCGGCGCACCCGTCCTGCTGCGCGGCAGCCCAGCCCGGCCCACTCCCCTGGGCGAGCAGATCCTCCCGCACGCCCGCACCGCCGTCGCCTCCGCCGCCGCCGTGCGCGCCATCGCCACCCGGCACTCCGGCGGCCCCGTCGGCACCGTGCGGCTGGCCGCGCCGACCACCGTCTGCCAGGCGCTGCTCCCCGGGCTGCTCCGGGACTGGAAGGCCGCCTACCCGCAGGTCACCGTCCGGGTCTTCGAGGGCGAGGACGACGAGCTCGCCACCTGGCTGGAGGCGGGCACCGTCGACGCCGCCGTCCTGGTCGACCCCGGGCCGCTCCCGCCCGGGGCGGTCGCGCTCGGGGCCGACTCCATGCACGCGCTGCTGCGCCGCGACCACCCGCTCGCCGGACAGGAGGCCATCCACGTCGCCGACCTGGAGGACGACGACTTCCTGCTCTCCGAGGGCGGCTGTGAACGGCACATCCGCGAGGCCTTCCGCCGGGCCGGCACCCGCTTCACCCCCCGGCACCGCATCCGCGACCTCAACACGCTCATCGGCATGGTGCACGCGGGCGTCGGGGTCTCGGTGATGCCCGCGCTGGCGCTGACCATGCTCCCGGCCGACTGCGTGCTCGTCCCGATCCGGCCGGCCGTCCACCGCACGCTCACGCTCACCGGGCCGACCAGCCGGCCGTGGTCGCCTGCGGTCGGCGGGCTGCTGGCGGCGGTGGGCGCCGCGCAGGGGGCGGGTGACGCCGCGCGGGGAGTGGGGACCGGGGTCCGCGTGGCGGCGCGCGCCTGACGGGGAGCCCGTTCGGCGCCCGGCCCACCGCCGGCGCCGGGCCCCGGCTTGACCATTTTGGGGTTGACCACCCTTCCTCGACAGGTCTATACCAGTGACAGTCTTCGGCAACTACCCCCTGCCGGAGGCCCGTTCGGTCTGCGCGCCACCCCCACCTCCGGCGTGAGCAGCCCCCTCCCCCACTGCCGTCCCGCCTGGAAAGGCCCTCGATGGAACGCGCACTTCCCCCACACCCCGCCCCCCGGAACCCGCGCCGCCGCCCGCGCCGGGTCGCCGCCGCCGTGGCCGGGGTGCTCGGCCTGGTCGCCGGCGGTGTCGCCGCGCTCGCGAACACCGGCTCCGCCGCCGCCGACACCACGACCGGCCTCGGCAGCAACTGGTACGCCTCGGCGCCCTACCTGATGCCCGAGGACAACAGCCCGCCGGACGCCGCGGCGGTGATGGACGCCACCGGGCAGAAGGCCTTCCAGCTGGCGTTCATCCTGGCCCAGGGCAGCAGCTGTTCACCGGCCTGGGGCGGCACCTCCTCGATCGACACCGACACCACCATGCCCGGCGTCATCCAGACCATCCGCGGCAAGGGCGGGGACGTCTCGGTGTCGGTCGGCGGGTACGGCGGCACCAAGCTCGGCCAGGTCTGCGGCACGCCGGAGGCGACCGCCGCCGGGTACCAGAAGGTGATCACCAAGTACCAGTTGAAGGCGATCGACTTCGACCTGGAGGAGCCGGAGTACGAGAACACCGCGGCGATCCACAACGAGATCGGCGCCGCCCGGATCCTCCAGCAGAACAACCCCGGCCTCTACATCTCGATCACCACCGCCGGGACCAACGCGGGGACGGGCTGGTTCGGCACCCAGATGCTGAACGAGGCCAAGTCGCAGGGCTTCACGCCGAACAACTACTCGATCATGCCGTTCGACGGCGGGTTCAACGGCGCCGCCGCGCAGACCGACGCGCTGGTGAAGTTCAACCAGATCCTCCAGACCACCTTCGGCTGGTCCGAGGCGACGGCCTACGCCCACGAGGGCGTGTCGATGATGAACGGCCGCACCGACGCCGCCGAGTACTTCCGGCAGGCGGACTTCCAGGCCGTGCTGGACTTCGCCACCGCGCACAACCTGGCCCGGTACACCTACTGGTCGGTCAACCGGGACCGGCAGTGCACGGGCCCGGTGGACCCGGGGCTGTCCGGCTCCTGCTCCAGCGTGGCGCAGAACGACTGGGACTTCACCAAGTACACCGTGAAGTTCGCCGGGGCGACGCCGCCCACCACCTCGCCGACCACGCCTCCGACCACCCCGCCCACCACGCCGCCGACGACTCCCCCGACCACCCCCGGGGCCTGCGCCGACCCGGCGTGGAGCGCGAGCACCACGTACACCAGCGGCAGCAAGGTCTCGTACGGCGGCCACGAGTACCACGCCAAGTGGTGGACGCTGAACGAGGTGCCGAGCGCCAGCGGCCAGTGGGGCGTCTGGGGCGACGACGGCCCCTGCTGACACGGGCTGACGGGCTGACAGGTCGACGGGCCGACGCCCGGGGCCCGGGGCCCGGGGATCTGCGCACCCCGGGCCCCCGGCAGGCCAGTTCGCGGCCGTGGTCAGTCCGCGGCCGTGAACCGCTCCCGCAGTTCGGCCAGTACCTGCGCCGCCTCCGGGAGGCCGGCGGCCTCGCAGCGGGCGATGCCCGCGGTCAGCCGGGCGACGGCCGCCCCGGTACGGCCGAGGTCGGCGCCCTCGATCAGCGCGGCCAGTCGGACGGCCTCGGCCCGGGACGTCCCGGCCCGCTCGTCGCCGCCCTCGTAGACCGCGATCGCCCGCTCGACCTCGGCCAGCGCCTCCTCGTGGCGCTCGGCCATGGCCAGGCAGCGCGCCCGCTCGTAGTGCGAACCGCCGCGCAGGTACCAGGGGTTGTATTCCTGACCGGTCTGCCCGGCGTGCTCCCCGGCGGCGTCCGCCTCGGCCAGCCGGGCCAGCGCCGACGCCAGCCCCTCCGGGCCCTCGGCGTGCATGGTCAGCCGGGCGAACTCGCGTAGCGTCGCGGCCAGTTGGTCCACCTGGGGGGCCTGGGCGTGGGCCGCGAGGGCGCGGTCGAGGGCGGCCTTCGCGGCCTCCCAGCGGTCCGCCCGGGCCAGCGCCAGCGCGGCCTCGCAGGCGACCATGGTGTGGGTGTCCTGCTCCTCCCAGCCGGCGACGACGTCGGCCAGCCGCAGGTACTCCTCGGCGGCGTCCCGGTGCTCGTCCAGTTCGGTGAGGCCCCGGGCGAGGTCCAGCCGGGCCTGCGCGAGCATCCGAACGTCCAGCTCCGACGCGGCGGCGTCCAGCAGCACCGACTCCAGCACCGCGACGGCGTCGGCCGTGCGGTCGGCGGCACGCAGCACGTCGGCCAGCTGGAGACGGGCCTGCGCGGCGTCCTCGGCCGCCTCCCGGCCCTTGCGGTCGAAGCGCGCGGCCGCCTCGGTGAGCGCCCGGACCGCGCCGCCGCGGTCCCCGGCCCCCATGGCCGCGTGGCCGAGCATCAGGTAGGTGGGCGCGTACGGGTAGGAGTCGTCGCCCCAGCGGGCGGCCTCGGCGAGCGCCCGGTGGAACACCTCGACGGCCTCGGCGGGTTCGCCGCTCTGCAACAGCACCTGGCCCAGCAGGCCGAGCACCCGCGGGGTGTGCCAGGGCAGTTCGGCCGCGTCCAACTGGGCGAGCACCTCGCGCAGTTCGGCGGTGGCCTCGGCCAGCCGGCCCTGCCGGGCGGCCGCGTCGGCCAGGTACTGGCGGGAGGTGGCCGCGCGGCGGGCGGAGCCCAGCTCCACGGCGGTGCGGTGGTAGCCGCCGGCCGCCGCCTCGAAGCGCTCGACGGCCTCGGCGGGCGGCTCGGGCAGCGCCTCGACCAGGTCGTGGTGGGCCGCGTAGGCGCGGACCTGCCACACGATCAGGTGGTCGTCGTCGGCCATCGTGCCGGCGGCCCGCAGCTCCTCGGCCCGGCGCAGCACCTCGTCGAGCGCCGGCCAGTCGGCCACCGCGCCCTCGACGTCGCCGAGTTCCACGATCAGCGCGCGGGCCCGGGCCATCAGGGCCTGGCCGGGCAGCCCGGCCTGCTCGAACAGCTCGGCGGCGGCCAGCAGCCCGGCCCGGCCGTCGGCGTGCTCGTCCCGCTCCAGCGCCTGGTGGGCCCGCTGCTCGGCGAGTTCGGCGCGCAGCCGCCCGGGGCTGCCGACCGCGGTGCCCTCGGGGTGGGCGAAACCGTCGGCGGCGGCGCGTTCGGCGATCCGCCGCCAGAGC
>NZ_JBHWIJ010000447.1:0-4735 GCF_042732255.1 Kitasatospora sp. NPDC059803
GGGGGGGGGGGGGGGGCCCCGGCCCGGGGGCGGTGGGGGTTTGCCGAGCTGTCCGGGGCCGGAATCTGGAGTGCGGCGGAACGACGCGCCTCGGCGTCCGGATCGGAGAAAACGACCCGGAACATAACGATCGCAACGTTACGATCGATATGTTTCGCGGTCAAACTTGAGAGCCCTAGATTTGCCGGGTCTTTACTTCAATAGCCCAGCGACCCCACCGCGGTGATATGACCGTTCTGACGAATATGAAAAACGCACAAATGCTCGTACTCGGTGATGTCGACTTCCGGGAGGGGGGCGAACTCGGTGAACCGCACCGCCTTCATCCGGTAGTCGACGGGGTGCGACAGCCGCCCCGCGCTCCGCAGCGCCGCGGCCTGCCGGGCCGCCTCCAGCAGCACCATGCCGGGCATGTGGTCGGACGAGTGGTCGAAGAAGAACGGGTGTGCTGGGTCGGCCGGGCAGATCAGGAGCGCGTCGTCCGCCCGCGAACCGTCACTCGCCCGCGAACCGCCGCCCGCGCGCGTCACCAGCACGTCGGAGGGCAGGGCGACGCCGACCTCCGCCGGTGACGGGGGGTCGGGGGGCGGGCCGGAGTCCGCGGGATCCCCGGCCAGCGCGGTGCCGCGCAGGGCCGGGTAGGCGGGCCGTTCGACGAAGCGCGTGCCGCCCTCGATCCGGGCGAACACCACTCCCCGCGCGGAGCAGTCGACCCGCAGCCGCATGCCGGTGGGCCGGTGGTTTTCGGCCGAGGTCCGCAGGCCGTGCACCTGGGCCCGGCAGAGGACCGCCGCCGGGCCGTCGCCGCGCGGCTCGCTCGCCGGGTGGACCCGGCAGGACACGTCGGTGATCAGCAGGTGCGTGTCGGCCGGCACGCCGTAGTGGCGCAGCGGCAGGTAGATGCCCAGCTGGCGGGCGGTCTCCACGGCGATCAGCGGGTCGTGCCGCTCGCCGCGTCCGCGCGGGAAGGTGGGGTGGGAGCGGGGCCACTGGGCCGCCGCCTCGAAGCGGTCGCCGCCTCGGGCCCGGACGTCGGTCAGCAGCACCTCCGCCACGGCGGCGCGGTGGACCAGTTCGCGGGGAACCGTGCGGGACCAGCTGAGCGGTCGGGCAGGATGCCGGGCCGCCGAGGAGGGGAGGAAATCCAGCATCTTCATATTTACAGAAAATATCAATCTCCTTGGTTTCGCATGTCGTCAGTTGGCGCTCCGGCCCGCGGATCACTACAGTGCGTGCGAAAAGCCGGGGTGATCTTGAAAAGGCAGAGGCGCGTGCAGAATCGGGCGGAGACGACACGGAGGTCAGTCCTCGAATCAGCTGCGCGATTGTTCGACGAACGCGGGTACGCGGGCACCAGCATCAGCGACATCAGCGCGGCCTCCGGCAGGACGAGCGGGGCCATCTACTTCCACTACACCAGCAAGGAGAACCTGGCCCGCGCCGTGATCGAAGCGCACTTCGCCACCTGGCCGGAGCTCGTCGCGCGCCACACCCGCACGCCGGTGCCGGCGCTGGAGCAACTCGTCCGGCTGAGCTTCGCGGTGGCGCGGGCCTTCCGCGACGACGTCGTGGTCAGGGCCGGCGCCCGGCTCTGGTCCGAGCGCGCGGCCATCGACGCCGACCTCCCGGTGCCGTTCGTGGGGTGGATCGACACCGTCCGCGTCCTGCTCGAACGGGCGGGCAGCGAGGGCGAGCTCGCCGCCCGGGTCGACCCGTCGACCACGGCGCACGGCGTGATCTGCGCCTTCTTCGGGCTGCACACCGTCTCCGACGCGATCGACGGACGGCGCACCATCGAGGAGCGCCTGTGCGACCTGTGGGAACTGCTGCTGCCGGGGCTTCAGAAGAACCCCGACCCGGCCGCCCTGCTCGCCTCGGTCCGGCCCAGGCCGTCCGCGCGCGCCGACGGGTGGGGACTCGCCGGGAATTGACGCGGAATCGCCCCCCGGCCTGCCGGGAGGAGGCCGCGCCGCCTCGCGCCGGGCCATAGCATGGTTCACCACGTCCGGGGCCGGCGGTAAGCGGCGGAGAAGAGGCGTCAGGGCTATGGCAGCGGTTCAATGGGCGGCCGGGCCGTCCGGTCAGGGGTCGGTCCAGGTACTGGAGTTCCTGTTCGCCTTCCTGCTCTCCGGCCTGATCGGGGTCGAGCGGCAGATCCGCCAGAAGTCCGCGGGCCTGCGGACGTACACGACGGTGGGCAGCGGCGCGGCGCTGTTCACCCTGGTGAGCAAGTACGGCTTCGCCGACGTGATGCGCGAGGGCAGCGTCGTGCTGGACCCGTCGCGGATGGCCGCGCAGATCGTGTCGGGGCTGGGCTTCATCGGCGCCGGGGTGATCTTCGTGCACCGGGGCTGGGTGCAGGGGCTGACGACGGCGGCCACGATCTGGCTCACCGCGGCGGTGGGCTCCGCCGCGGCCGCAGGCCTGCCGCTGCTCGCGGCGCTGACCGTCGCGGCGTACTTCCTCGCGTCCTACGCGATCAGGCCGTTGCTCAACCGCCTGCCCGCGCTGCACCGGCCCGCGGTCTCGTACCGCATCGTCTACCGTCCCGGCAGGGGGGTGCTGCGGGACGTGCTGGACCAGTGCACCCGGGCCGGATTCGCCGTCTTCGAGCTGCGCACGCTGTCCGGCACGGACGGGGAGCTCCCCGGCGAGGTCTCCGAGAAGCCCGTCGAGGTCGCCCTGTCGGTGCAGGGGCAGGGCGACGCCGGCGGGCTCACCGCGCAGCTCGCGGCCGTGGCCGGAGTGCTGACCTGCGTCCGCGGCCGGTCCGACGAGGAGTGACGTCCCGGCCGCGGGGGAGCGCGCGTCAGCGGACGCCGAGGGCCGGCAGGCGCTCCATGATCCGTTCCATGCCGCTCGTCCAGTTCGCCTCCAGGGCGGCGACGGCCTGCTCCATGTCGCCGTCGAGGAGGCACTGGGCGATCCGCTCGTGCTCCTCGGCGGCGCGTTCGAGGATCTCGTGGTCGCCGACGACCACCCGCTCGTAGCGGTGGAGGGTGAGTTTGAGCGAGTCGATCAGCTCGCGCAGCCGGGCGTTGGAGCAGCCGGAGAGCAACAGCGCGTGCCAGGCGTCGTCGTAGCGCTCTATGGTGCCGTGCGGGGCCTGGGGTGCGGAGAAGGCGCGGGCCTCCGCCAGCAGCCGGGGCGCGATGGCCGAGAGGTGCGCGCGGTCGGAGGTCCGCAGCGCCAGCGACTCCAGGGCGATCAGGATGGCCGTGAGGTCGAGGAACTCCTGTCGGCCGGTGGGTGCGAAGCGAAAGCCCTTGCCGCGCTCGCTGGTGATGATGCCTTCGCGCTCCAGACTGATCAGCGCCTCGCGCAACGGGGTGCGGCTGACGCCCAGTTCCTCCGCGAGGTGGACCTCGTTGATCGACTCGCCGGGGGTGAACCGGCCGTGGCCCAGCCGCTCCAGGAGTTCGTCCTTCACCTGTTCGCGCAGCGGACGCCGCTCGATCGCCATCGGGCTTTCCCTTCTTCCTCGGTCCGTAGCGTACCGGCCGGGCGACTGGTCAGGCGGTCCCGGCGCCGTCCACGGCGATGATCGCGCCGCTGACGAACGTGGAGGCGTCACTGGCGAGGAAGGCGACCGTCTGGGCGATGTCCCGAGGCTGGCCGATGCGGCCGAGCGGTCGGTCGGCGGCGTCGGCGTAGAAGGCGTCCGGGCTCTCGCCGAGCTGGCGGGCCTCCTCGGCGAGCATACCGGTGTTGGTGTCGCCGGGGCACACGCAGTTGACGCGGATGTTGTCGGGGCCGTGGTCGATGGCCATGGCCCGGGTCATGTTGACGACGGCGCCCTTGGAGGCGCAGTAGGAGACGGCCCGGCCGCCGCCCCGGATGCCCCAGCCGGAGCCGGTGTTGATGATGCTGCCGCCGCCGTTCGCGGCCATCAGCGGCACGACCAGCCCGCTGAGCAGCATGACGGAGCGGACGTTGACGGCCATCACCAGGTCCCAGTCGTCGTCGGTGATGTCGCAGACGGTGGACCGGCGGATGATCCCGGCGTTGTTGAACAGCACGTCGACGCCGCCGTGCAGGTCGACGGCGGTGCGCACGGCCCGTTCGCAGTCGGCGCGTTGGGAGACGTCGCAGCGGACGAAGGTGCCGCCGGTCTCCTTGGCGGCCTGCTCGCCGCGGTCGGCGTCGAGGTCGGCGAGGACGACGGCCGCGCCGAGTTCGGCCAGCAGCGCGGCGGTGGCCCGGCCGATGCCGGAGGCGGCGCCGGTGACGAGGGCGCGCTTGCCGTGGAGGTCGATCACTGGGGGCTCCTCTTCAGAGGGTCTCAGGGGGTCTCAGGGAGGGGCGGGTCTCAGGCGGTCAGGCGGTAGACGGCGCTGGTGTGGCGGCCGGTGATCACCCGGACGTGCCCGGACAGGGCGTCGTCCAGCTCCGGGTCGCCGGTGTCCAGCAGCAGCGGGCGGCCCGCGAGGGCGGCGAGCTTCGCCTCGGTGGCGAGGACGAGCAGCCGCTCGCGGCCGGCGGCGTGCAGCAGTTCGGGGGTGAACTGCTGGTTGCCGCGGCCGAGCAGGAAGCCCTGGCCGCCGATCGGCGAGAGCGCGATCCACGGGGCGGCGGGCAGGGCCAGCAGCTGGTCGGCCCGGGCGTCGCGGATCACGACGCGGGCGGTGCCGCCGGGTTGGAGGCGGAGCACGTCGACGCCGGTCAGGCAGGCGTCCGCCGCGCCGAGTGCCGTGGCGACGGCGTGCGTCGTGCCGCCCGGGCCGAGGGCGAGCAG
>NZ_JBHWIJ010000448.1:0-3425 GCF_042732255.1 Kitasatospora sp. NPDC059803
CGGCGGGACGCGGCGGGACGCGGCGGGACGCGGCGGGACGCGGCGGGACGCGGCGGGACGCGGCGGGACGCGGCGGGACGGGGCGGGACGGGGCGGGACGGGGCGGGGGTCAGATGAGTGCCTCCACGATCTGGGCGCAGCGCGCCGGGTCCTCGGTGAAGCCGGCGCGCAGGCCCCACATCCAGTACTCGGCGGCTCGCAGCAGTGCCCATTTGCGGGCGCGGTCGGGGTCGAGGTCCGCGGCGTCGGCCAGGGCGTCGATGCCCCACTGGACGCGGGAGGGGCCGAGTTCGTCGAACCGGCTCCACAGCAGGGGTGCGACCTGGTATTCGAGGACGCCGCGCACGATCAGCGGGTCGACGACGGACCAGTGCCCGTCGGGGGTGCGCAGGACCTGGTCGTAGTGGAGGTCGTTGTTGACCAGGACGGTGTAGTCATCGTGGGACAGTTCCTCGGCCAGGTCCAGTGCGCGGTCGAGTGCGCGTCGGGGTATCGGGCGGCCGAGTTCTTCCCACTGGGCGGGGAGTTCCCGCCGGTGGCCCGCGGCGATGTCTGCGGTCGTACGCAGGCCGTGGGGTGGTTCGATGGCCAGCCGCCGTAGCAGTATCCCGATCACGGGGACCGCCTGTGTCAGTGGTACGTCCCGGAGCGGGCGGGTGTGGTCCAGGCGTTGCAGCAGCATGACGCCCGCCGTGGTGTCGGTGTCGAGCAGGCGGACCGCGCCGTGCCCGTCCCACAGGCGTAGCGCGAGTACCTGTTCCTGCATCTGCCGGTCGGGCCACGTCACTTTCAGGGCCAGCGGCTCGCCGCCCCGGCGGACCGGCACGACGAGGCTGTTGTAGCCGTGCATGGGTGGCCCGTCGGCCGTCAGGTTCCAGCGCTCGCACCATTGGGCGACGGTGTCCGGCAGGGCCGTCAGCCACCGGCGGCCCGCCTCGCCCTCATGCTGCCAGCGGCCGAAGGCCCGAAGGGACTCGGGTACCTGCGTCAGGCCGTGTTGTTTCGGACTCCCGGAAGTCACAGCGTCTCCATCCAACATCTCCGCTACGGCCTGGTTCCAGGCCTCGTCGTCGCACCGTTCCTCCCCGATCCCGCAGTACGGCGCGGCGCGTCCGCAGGGGCGGTCGAGCCGACAGGAGATCCTATGCAACGGCTCCCCGGATGCCCTTGTGTGTCCTGGCAGTTCACGGCGAGTGCCGGAGAACCCCGTACGGATTCAGGACGGGTGCACCTGCGCAGAGGCACTGCGCCACCCGTAAGCCGCATCCACGACCTCACGGGACAGAACACCTGACACCGACCATCCCACGGCCCGGACGGGCGGCCGCCGGGAAACAGTCCCCGACCGTCCCACGGCCCGGGCGGGCAGCCGCCGGGCGGGGTTGTGCAACAGGTCGTCAACAGGTTTCCGTGAAACGGCCACGCGACCGTGGCCCGTGGGCGGATCATGTTCGGGTGCCGATCATCCCGAACCCGCCCCCGTCCCCGCCCGCCAGGCCCCCCTCCTGGGAGGACCGGCTGGAGGCCTGGGTCGGGATATGCGCCGCCCGACTCTCTTTGTGGGGCCACGACTTCACCGACGGAGCATGGCCCGACACCGAAGACCTCGCCGTCCTCCTCGCCCGGACCGTGCACGAAGTCGCCGAGATCCCCTCGATGCGGCCGGCCCACCACGCCCTGACCGCCGCACTCGCCCGCGTCCACGCCGCCGAACGCTGGCTCCGCCCCTACAACGCGGCCTCTCCCTCCATGGCCTGCCACCACCTGCGCCAGGCCGCCGAACACCTCCACACCGCCCACCGCCACCTCACCGACACCGCACCCCAAGGCCGCCCCAGCCTCCCACCCCGACGGGGCCCCACTTCCCCAAGCCCCTGACCACACCAACAACCCGGCAACCCGCCGACGGACCATCAACCCGGCCACAACAGGACGACGGGACGACAGCGCGGCGGCGGCAGGGCGGCACGGCGGCGACGACGGCCGACAGGAGAACCCCGACAACAGGCCACGGGCGACGGCGGCGCCGAAGAAAGCAGCAGCCGGGACGCCGTCACCCCCCGAGGCGCAACAGAACAGGACGACCGACGCTGGCCGCGCCGGGGCACCGCAGGGATGGAACATCACCACGCTCTTGAGCCCGCGGCCGGCATGCCGTTAGGGTCGCCACGCGCCGTCTCACGAACTGGATCTCCGGAAAAGTCTTCATGCCTCGCAGGTCACCGGGCGAGATAAGGTCCCACCTGCCGCAGCGCTTCCCCCGCGACCGACCCGCAGTCGTCCGCAGGCCCCCCCGTCATCCCAGGGCTCTCGGCCAGCGCCAATCGCCAGATCGCCCGGTTCGAGCAGGCCTACGGACTACACCCTGGCACTGTCGCTCACGCATTCGGGAGCTGGGCCCGAACCGGTCGGCGCCCGCGTCGCGACCTGGCGCCGTGGTACGGATACGACGATACGGACCTGTGGAGCGGGTACCACCACGTCAGAACCCTGCTGGAACGGGCCGTCCGGGCCCTGCAAACCCGGGCCCGCCGAGAACTGCGCAGAGAACTCGGGCCTCTCGACGAACGCATCCTCGCCCGGACAGTCAACGACCCGTTCGCACCACATGGCCTTCCCTGGTGGAAACGACGGATCGAGATATGACAAGAGGAGAACACGGACGGGCACCGGGCCACCGGCCACCCCGGCCCGCACCACCGAAAACCCGCAGGTCACACCCCCTGGTCCCCCACGGAACCGCCTGCCTCATAAGCCACCGACGCTGGTCGAACGAGGGAGCAACACCCAGCGGAACCGGTGAAGTCGGAGGGGGCCGGGCGATTCGGAGGAGGGCTGGGCAAAGCCGCGGGAGAGGCGATCGCCGCCCCGCACGCGATGCGGGCGCGGCCGGACAGGCCACGCGCCACAGGCACCCCTGAGGTAGCGGCATCGGCGCGCGGAACGGGAAATCTTCCTGTCGCGGACGGCTTTGAAGGGTCGTTCGTACGGGAGTACGCCGAAGAATTTCCTGCCAGGCGGCGCTGACGAGGCCTGATACCCACTGCTACCGGCAACCCGGGAACGGGGGTGACCATGACACGATCAACCCGCACACCCGGCACTCCACCAGCACGCACTGGCCCTCACACGGACTCCGAACCCGGACGGTGACGGCGGACCTGAGCAACCACGCCCCGGGACGACGGCGAGCGAGCACGGCGGAGCGTCCCCGACCGACGACGCGTCAGACACCGAGCGCGGGCCGCCGAGGAGACGGTGGGGTCATCGGTGATCCCCGAGCCACCGCGCTCCCACCGCCGTCGGCGAACCGGACCCGGCACCCACACGGGACGGGGGGGGGGGGGCGCGGGGGCCCGCGGGGCGCGCGGGGGGGGGCACGCCCACCGCACTCCCCGCGCTCTCTGTGTGTGTGTGGTGGTGGG
>NZ_JBHWIJ010000448.1:3435-4685 GCF_042732255.1 Kitasatospora sp. NPDC059803
CGTGGTTAGGGTGGGGTCTTGGGTTATCCCCGCGCCCCCGCGCCCCACCCGCGGTCGGCTACCGGGCCCCGGCACCCCCCGGGGACGCGGGGGGGCCCGGACGGCCCGCCGGCAGGAGGGGGTGCCCAACACCCCAGACGCCCCTGGAAGAGACTGGTGTTGTCCTGGAAGGAGATCTGGGGGACGAACCCGGACCCGCCGGCGCCGTCCTCGCCGACCGGTTACGCAAGGCCGAAGAACAGGCCCAGCCGTCCGGGCATTGGGTGCTGTGGCGCCGGCCGCACCAGAACTCGGCGGCCAGGTCACCGACCTGGGCGGCCCGGTTGTTCAGCGTCGTCGCGCCGGCGCCGGTGAGGACCAGCGCCACTGGCGGGTAGCCCTCGCGGGTGTGCCCGGGGTAAGCCCGGCGCCACCAGTGGACCATCCGCTCGCAGGCCTCCTCCTCAGCCGGCTCTGTTCACGAGAACGGGCAGCATTTCGACGTCGGTTCCGGAGACCGTAGGCGGTAGGCGGTAGGCGGTAGGCGGTAGGCGGTAGGCGGTAGGCGGTCACAGCCTCGCCGGAATGTTCACGAGCCCCAAGAGCACCTGGGCCTGCTGGGCGTTCCCCGTTGGCCAAGGGCGCGGGGCCGGTGTGGGCCAGCAGCTGGGCGGGAGCGCGCCGTGCTGGGCTATGGATGTACCCGCCACCGGCGGTCCGCCTCAGCACGAGCCACTTCGGCGTCGTACTGCCTCGCGTCGAAGTGGAGCTCCGGCGGAGGGTAGGGCACAGGGGTGTTCGCCTCCCACGGAACCTCCCAGTCCGACCACTGCACGATCTCCCCGGAGCGCTGCACGACCACGGTCAGGAAGCCGCAGCAGCCACCGCTGCACTCCGGTTCCCCCAGCTCCACACGGCGCACCTCGCCGGTCGCCCGGAGAAGACCGGGGCTGCCGGCCGGCAGCGCATCAGCCGCGTACGGTCCGCGGCCGCCTTCGCGCACCGTCTCTTCGACCACGTCCTCGCCGTTGACCCAGAGCCGCAACTGGGCAGTGAACCGAGGTCCCGCTGGCAACACCCTGATCTCCAGATGATCGAACATCAGACCACCCTAGGGGGCGGGCTGACGTCGACGCGCGGCTCAGCCGACGCCTGCCCATATGCGCCCAGGGGCGGCCCGAACGCGGGCCACCCCTTTCACCGCTGCTCTGCCTTCCCAGGCGGGCGGGGAGCGCCAGGGCGACGCAGTGGCGAATACCCGGGTCCAGGTG
>NZ_JBHWIJ010000449.1:0-4672 GCF_042732255.1 Kitasatospora sp. NPDC059803
CGCCTAGGGGGACCGGGCCGTTGCCGTGGGCGCCGAAGCGGTCAGCCGCCGAGCTGGATGCCGGCCATCCGCTTCCACTCGTACGGGCCGGTCTTCACCTTGAGGGCCAGCTCGCCCTCGAAGTCGTCGTGCAGGGTCAGCCCGGCCAGTTCGGCGGCGCGGCGGCCGACGGCGTAGCTCGGGGCCACCTGGTCGCCCCAGGCGCCGTCCGCGCCGACCACCACGATCCGGGTGGCCACGGCGCCGACGTACTCGACGACCGCGTCGGCGCCGCCCCCGTGTTGGCGGGCGAAGCTGCTGAGGTGCTTGGCGATGCGCTTGGCGCGGCGCTCGGTACGGGCGTCCGGCGCGGCGGCGGTGGCGGTCTCTGCGCTGCTCATGCCCGCATGCTACCCACCGGTAGTCGTGCTGGCGACGGGAGCGCCCTGTGCACCGGGCCACATACTGGAGGCGTGACCTTCTCCGGCTGGCCGGCCGAGGCGCTCGACTTCTACGAGCACCTCGAAGCCGACAATTCCAAGACCTTCTGGCAGGCCCACAAGGAGCAGTACGACGACGACGTGCGGACCCCGATGGAGCTGCTGCTCGCCGAGCTGGAGCCGGAGTTCGGGCCCGGGAAGATCTTCCGCCCCAACCGCGACGTCCGGTTCAGCGCCGACAAGTCTCCGTACAAGACACACATCGGCGCCCACCTGGAGACCGGCGGCTACGTCCAGCTCTCCGCCGACGGCCTGGCCTGCGGCAACGGGATGTACCAGCTCGCCCCCGACCAGTTGGACCGCTACCGCGCCGCCGTCGCCGAGGACGTCAGCGGCGCCGAACTGGAGCGGGTGATTGCCGCGGTGGAGCAGGACGGCCCCCGGGTGCACGGCCGGGACTCCCTCAAGACCGCTCCGCGCGGCTTCCCCAAGGACCACCCGAGGATCGAGCTGCTGCGCCACAAGGGCCTGGTCGCCTGGCAGGAGTGGGCGCCCGCGAAGTGGCTCGGCACCCGCGGCGCCCACACCCGGATCACCGCCTTCCTGCGCGCCTCCCAGCCGCTCCGGGACTGGCTGGACGACCACGTCGGCCCGTCCGAGCTGCCGGCGCGGTGAGAACGCGAAGAGCCCCGGTCCACCGGACCGGGGCTCTTCGACGTCGGACAGGCCTTACTTCACGAACGGGTCGATCGCGCACACCACGAACAGCAGCGACAGGTAGGTGATCGACCAGTGGAACAGCCGCATCTCCTTCAGCTTCGCGCCCACCACCCCGGCCTTGGCCCGGCCGTACAGCGCGTGCGCCTCGCGCAGCCAGAACCCGCCGAGCAGCACCGCGGTGACGGGGTACAGCCAGCTCATGTGCCCCAGCGGCCACACTGCCAGCGAGGTCGCCACCATCACCCAGGAGTAGGCGACGACCTGCTTGCCGACGGCGACGTTGCCCTTGACCACCGGCAGCATCGGCACGCCGGCCCGCTCGTAGTCCTCGCGCACCTTCATCGAGAGCACCCAGGTGTGCGGCGGCGTCCAGAAGAACACCACCAGGAACAGCGCGACCGCCGCCCAGGACAGCGAGTTGGTGACGGAGGACCAGCCGATCAGCACCGGCATGCAGCCGGCGATGCCGCCCCAGACGATGTTCTGCGAGGTGCGCCGCTTGAGCCCCAGCGTGTAGACGAACACGTAGAACAGCAGCGCGCCGAGCGCCAGTCCGGAGGAGAGCCAGTTGACGCCGAAGCCCAGCAGCAGGGTCGAGACGATCGCGAGGACGATGCCGAACACCAGCGCCTCGCGCGGCGACACCATCCCGGTGACGATCGGCCGGCGCTCGGTGCGGGTCATCACCGCGTCGATGTCGCGGTCGATGTACATGTTGAGGGCGTTGGCGCCGCCCGCCGAGAGGTAGCCGCCGACCACGACCTTCAGCACCAGCAGCATGTTCGGGACGCCCTGTTGGGCGAGGAACATCACCGGCACCGTGCTCATCAGCAGCAGTTCGATGATCCGTGGCTTGGTCAGTGCGACGAAGGCGCCGACACGGGCCCCGATGGGCCGGTGCGCAGGAGTCGCCCCGGTGACCCCGGCGGGACGGGTTTCGACGGCGGTCACTAACACCCCAACTGAAGATGAATCCTCGCAGGCGTCCACAGGAACGAAGGGTCCCAAATCGTCCGCTCTGCGCGTACCACGCCACCTTAGACGCTCCATATATCCCATCCGGCTCCGGGGTCCCCCGGCGAGGCCGATGGCACACCCCCGGGTGAACCGACTGGGTGAAGCCACGAAGCCGTTCCGGCGCGCCGCCGCAACCCGTCCTGACCACCGGGGCGGCAGGGTGCCGTAAAACAGGAGAGTCTGGGACAAAATCAGGCAGGCCGCCCTGGTGGGAATCACCATACGGATTTCCTGGTTGTCCCAGCACGGAGGGTGAGCCCCGGGCCGGACGGTAGGCTCGCACGCAGAAGCGGGATCTACCCTCCGTGACCGGCACCACCCAGCGTCGAGACCACAGCGCCGTGGCCGACCCGGTCCCCTTTCACGGGGTCACTCTTCACAACGGAAGGAGCCCTGAGACAGGGTGAGCACGACGCCGACGAACGCATTCGAGTGGTCCGAACTGGATGAGCGCACGGTTGACACAGCGCGGGTCCTGGCCATGGACGCCGTCCAGAAGGTCGGCAACGGACACCCCGGGACGGCCATGTCGCTGGCCCCCGCGGCGTACCTGATCTTCCAGCGTTTCCTGCGCCACGACCCGACCGACCCCTCGTGGGTCGGCCGCGACCGGTTCGTGCTGTCCCCCGGGCACACGAGCCTGACCCTCTACACCCAGCTGTACCTGTCGGGCTACGGCCTGGAGCTGGACGACCTCAAGGCCTTCCGCGTCGCGGGCAGCCGCACCCCGGGCCACCCGGAGCACGGCCACACCGCGGGCGTGGAGACCACCACCGGCCCGCTCGGCCAGGGCATCGCCAACGCGGTGGGCATGGCGATGGCCGCCCGCTACGAGCGCGGCCTGTTCGACCCGGACGCCGCCGCCGGCGAGTCCCCCTTCGACCACACCATCTGGGCCATCGTCTCGGACGGCGACCTGGAGGAGGGCATCTCCGCCGAGGCCTCCTCGCTGGCCGGCCACCAGAAGCTGGGCAACCTGGTCGCCCTGTACGACGACAACCACATCTCGATCGAGGGCGACACCGAGACCGCCTTCTCCGAGGACGTCCTCAAGCGCTACGAGGCGTACGGCTGGCACGTCCAGCGGGTCGCCCCGAAGGCCAACGGCGACATCGACGTGGCCGTCCTGGCCGACGCGCTGGCCGCGGCCAAGGCCGAGACCACCCGTCCGTCGATCATCGCGATGCGCACGATCATCGCCTGGCCGGCCCCGGACGCCCAGAACACCGCCAAGGCGCACGGCTCCGCGCTCGGCGCCGCCGAGATCGCCGCCACCAAGAAGGTCCTGGGCTTCGACCCGGAGAAGACCTTCGAGGTCTCCGACAAGGTGATCGAGCACGCCCGCGAGGTCATCAAGCGCGGCAAGGCCGCCCACGCCGAGTGGGAGCAGTCCCTGGAGGCCTGGCGCGCCGCCGACCCGCAGCGCGCCGCCGAGTTCGACCGCATCCAGGCCGGCGAGCTGCCCGAGGGCTGGAAGAAGACCGTCCCGGTCTTCCCGGCCGGCAAGGACGTCGCCACCCGCAAGGCCTCCGGCGAGACCCTCAAGGCGCTCGGCGCGGTCATCCCGGAGCTGTGGGGCGGCTCGGCCGACCTCGCCGAGTCCAACCTCACCACGATCGACGAGGACAGCTCGTTCCTCCCCGAGGGCAACCCGCTGAAGAGCGCCAGCCCGTACGGCCGGACGATCCACTTCGGCATCCGCGAGCACGCCATGGGCTCGACCATGAACGGCATCGCGCTGCACGGCAAGACCCGCGTGTACGGCGGCACCTTCCTGGTCTTCGCCGACTACATGCGCCCGGCCGTGCGCCTGGCCGCGCTGATGAAGCTGCCGGTCACCTACGTCTGGACGCACGACTCGATCGGCCTCGGCGAGGACGGCCCGACCCACCAGCCGGTCGAGCACATGGCCTCGCTGCGCGCCATCCCGGGCCTGTCCATGGTCCGCCCGGCCGACGCCAACGAGACGGCCGTCGCCTGGCGCACCGTGATCGAGCGCCAGACCACCCACCCGGGCCCGGTCGGCCTGGCGCTCACCCGCCAGAACGTCCCGACCTTCGACCGCGAGGTCTTCGGCTCCGCCGAGGGCACCGCGAAGGGCGGCTACATCCTGGCCGAGGCCTCCAGCGGCGACCCGCAGGTGATCCTGCTGGGCACCGGCTCCGAGGTCCAGCTGGCCGTCAAGGCCCGCGAGGTGCTGGAGGCCGAGGGCATCGCCACCCGGGTGGTCTCGGTGCCGTCCTTCGAGTGGTTCCAGGAGCAGGACCAGGCCTACCGTGACAGTGTGCTGCCGCCGTCGGTCAAGGCCCGGGTGTCGGTCGAGGCCGGCATCGGCCAGGGCTGGCGCGAGCTGGTCGGCGACCACGGCCGGATCGTCTCGCTGGAGCACTTCGGCGCCTCCGCCGACTACAAGGTGCTCTTCGAGGAGTTCGGCCTGACCGCCGAGCGCGTGGTGGCCGAGGCCCACAACGCCCTCCGTTCCCTTGAGGCCGTCAACCGCTGACGCCCCCTTGGGC
>NZ_JBHWIJ010000450.1:0-4634 GCF_042732255.1 Kitasatospora sp. NPDC059803
CACCCCCGCGCCCGGTGGGACACCCCCTTCCAGGACTCCCCGCCCCCCCCCCCCGCCCCGCCCCCCGGCCCGCCGGCCGCCGGGGCGCCCGGCGAGGCCCTCGGACGGTCCCGAGGCGGTCGCACCACGCCGTCGCGACCAGGTATGACAAGCGCGTGTACATCTTCCTCGGCACGGTCACTGTCGCCGCACTGGTCATCTGGCTCCGCTCATGATCGCGCGGACAGAACCTAGGGGACCGACGACGGGCATCACGGGACCTCCCGTGTTGCCCGCGGTGCGGACGGCGCCGCCCGCCGTCAGCTGCGGCCGGTGACGTAGAGGGGCTTCATGTCGACGACCGTCGCGGTGACGGTGTGCCCCAGGCCCTCGCGGGCGGCGTTGGTGAGCACGCCGGGGTCGGCCTCGGCGTGCTCGGCGAACAGGCCGCCGAGGCCCCGGGCGCGGGCGTACTCGGCCTTGGCGCGGACGGAGCGCGGGGTGTCGAGGGAGAGGAAGACGCCGGTGCTGGGGTTGTGGAGGTAGTCGGCGTCGGCGACGGCGTCCGTGTACAGCTCGAAGCCGTTGCGGCCCTTGCCCTGCTCCAGGTCGAGGTAGTTGCGCAGCACGTCGGCCCAGGTGCTCGTGCCGGGCGCGAAGGAGCCGACCGTCTCGCCCGAGCCGTTGTCGTACCTGCCGCGCAGGGGCGAAATGCCGGTGATGTGCGCGTGCTTGGCGTTGCGGGTGGTGGTGGCGTAGCCGAGGTGGATGCGGTGAGGAGCCACGCCGGCCTGCTCGATGAGGTGGGTGACGGCGTTGTCGACGCAGTCCGTCTGGCTGCTGTTCCGGTCGCGGCGCAGCGAGGTGTGGTGCCCGAGCTTCTCGGACCAGGGGCTGCCGAAGAAGTCGAAGGACATCAGGTCCAGCCGGTCGGCGCCGGCCTCGATGAGGAGCGGGACGTTCATCGCGTCCAGTTGGGCTGAGGAGGCCGGCACCGCGACGGCGATCGTGGCGCTCAGGTCGGCGGCGGACAGCGCGGCCCTGGTCTCGCGGATCAGCTCGGCGAAGTTCCCGGCGTCCTCCGGGCCGTACCCGGCCTCCGGGGCGCCGGCCGAGCCGGGCCAGCGCCAGTCCAGGTGGAGGGTGGAGAACATCGGGAAGGCACGGAAGATCCGTACGACGGACTGGGCGAACCGCCGCCGGGAGGCGGGCTCCTGGGCGATGGCGTGGAACGCCTCGCTCAGGTCCCAGCCGCCGATGTGCAGGCCGACAGAGAGGTCCGGGTTGCGCTCCTTGAGGCGCCGGGCGGCGCCCAGCAGGCCCTGGGCCTTCGGCTGGGTGAACAGGTCCTGGTAGTCGTTGGAGACCCAGCCGTCGAACCCGTAGCCGAGGTAGGCGGCCGCCGCGCTCCAGGCGTCGATGAAGGTCACGGCGCCGCGCTCGGAGGAGGCGATGCCGAAGTCCTGGGCGGCCTGGGAGGTGGCGGCCGCCAGGCTGCCCTGGCCGCCGACGAGGCCGACCAGGCCGAGGACGATCTCGTCGAAGGCGCCGTTCGCGGCCTCCAGCCGGGTCAGGTCCGCGCCCGGCCCGCCGGTGGGGCCGCCGGTGTCGTCCGTCAGGCGGCTGTCGTAGGCCCAGGTGGTGTCCAGGAAGCCGGACACGGTCTGCTCGCCGCTGCGGTGGTAGGTGTTGAAGGCGGGCTTGGCGACCCGGCAGGGGGTGTAGGAGAGCTTCGAGTCCTCCCGCGCCGGGTCGAAGCCGTTCATCTTGTACGTGCGTTCGGCTGCGTCCACGGCGTGGCCGTTGAGGCCGGGGTCGGACGGGTACACCAGCTCGCTCATGGCATGCGCTCCCTGTGGTGGTGATGACGGAATGCGCCCGGATCGACGCCGGGCGTGATCACGCTTGGGAGCGTAATGGCGGGAGCTGTGCGTGTGGGGCAGTTCGGATGAACTGGTTGACGGTCGATCAGATGAGCGGTAATGCCGACGCCGCTCGCCGCGGGGCATGCGGTGAGCGGCGCCGGGTGCGGCCTCGGGGATCAGTGGAACCAGCCTGCTGGTGACCGGTTGTGATCGCCGGCGCCGTATCGGCTCCAGGTCCCGGCCCTCGGTCAGTGGTTCGCATCGAGGGCGCCGTTGGCGAGCAGTGCGCGGAGTTTGAGGACGGTTTCGGCGCCTGACCCTCGACGCCGACGGCGTTTCGAGGAGGCGCCGGGCACCTCCAGCGGCCTCCAACCCCTCCAGCGCCCGAAGTTCCGCGAACCGCTTACCTGCGCGCGGCCGGGCGAGACCGTGCACATCTGCGAGATGTTCCGCCTCGTACGCGGCACCGGGCACATCCTCGACGTGCTCGATGTCCTCGATGTCCTCGACGTCCTCGACGTGCTCCACCGCGACCGCCTCGCCCTGCACCGTCCCCGAGCTGCCGGTCACGCTCGAAATACCGGGCACGGTCGCCGACTTCCTCCGCACCACCGGGCTGGAGTCCGCCGGCCCACCGCCCTCGATCAGGGCGTCACGGTGCGGCGCGGCCAGGGCTACACCCTGCGCGTCACCGCCGTCCCCGCGGTCCACCGCCAGCTGCTCGACGGCACTCAGAAGCTGTTGTCGTACCGATCAAGTGGCTTGCCGATCGAACGAGGGTCTCGATCGAGTGATCGAGGGCTCAGGGAACGTCCAAGTCCACACCGGCAAGCTCCGGCATCGCCCGGAGGAAGTCCGGAACACTTGCGAGTTCGTCCAGGCGCAGTTCATATGCCGAGATCCTGCGCGCATAGTCGGCAGCCAGGTCATCGACCCGGTGCCGCAGATCGGCGCGCGACGCCACCATGACCGAGTCGTAGTAGTCGAAATCCGAGCCGATCGTCAGGTCCACGAACACCCCTTCTCCCTCAAGGACTTCGGCCAGAGTAGGGGGAGTCGGGCCGCTCAACGCGCTCACCAGACGCTGGCGACGCTCCGGTCCGGGGGCGACTGCGAACACCGTGGTCTCCGACGAGGCATCGAAGATCACCGCATGCAGCGCGGATACCAGGTCGCGAGGCGTCGACAACCGGAACAAGCCTGCACGACCGGCATGGTCCAGCTCCGCGGCGGTCGGCTCCACCCGAAGGGGCTTTGCCGTACGACCAGGTACGAAGCCCTTGTCCCGTGTGGTGGCGGTCGGCGCTTTGGCGTCGACCTCGTACTCCCAGCTCACCAGCATCGGCGTTTGCTCCAGGAAACGCTCGGCGTCGTCGCGGTAGTAGGTCGGGATCGCATAGCGGTCCAGGCCGGCCGTCAGACGCCACACCAGGCCCACGTAGACGGCGACTTCCTCCATGTTGTTGTTGTTCACCGCCCACTCGGTGTAGGGCGTCTCTTCCTCAGGCCATTCCTGCCACAGGCCAGGCCAGTGCCGAGTCACCGCCAGGTCATTGCCGGGGAGGTAGTGGAAGAGATGGACGCCGTCTGTCGTGGCGGCCTCGAAGCGGATCGGATGCACCGCGCCAACCTAGCCTCGGGCAGCTCGGCGACGCTCCACAATTTCGTGCCCGAGAGGCCAGGCGGCCGGGATCAGCGATCCCGTAACCACGTCACTCCCCGCCTTTCTCGATCGGGTGAGCGGTTCTTCGCCCACCTGATGCGAAGCCGTCGCCTCGTGCGGGACTTCGAACGCTCCACCACCAGCGCGGAGGCGATGGTCTACTGGTCGGCGACGATGCTCATGACCCGGCGCCTTGCCCAGCCACGGCCTTCGCTAGCGTGAACCGGCCCGGTGCCAGCAACAGCCACTCAGGGCTTCCCGGCGGTCCCGGCCCGGGCGGTGGGTGGTCAGGCGGTGAAGCGGGGGTTGCGGGCTTCGATGGTTTGGACGAAGGCGGTCCATTCGGCCTGGTCGAAGGCGAGGTGGGGGCGGCCGGGATTCTTGTCGTCGCCGAGCCAGACGTCGCCGTTGTCGAAGCGGGCGATGATCACGCAGTTGCCATTGGAGTCGCCGGAGAAGGGGGACTTGGTCCAGTCGGCGTCGGCGGGGTTGTGGTCGTAGGGGTCGTGGCGGTCGCGCATCTTGGCCTCCCGATGGGTGGTCAGGCGGTGAAGCGGGGGTCGTGGGCTTCGATGGCCTGGACGAAGGCGGTCCATTCGGCCTGGTCGAAGGCGAGGTGGGGGCGGTTCGGGTTCTTGTCGTCACTGAGCCAGACGTCGCCGTTGTCGAAGCGCGAGATGATGACGCAACTGCCGTTGTCGTCACCGGAGAACGGGGATTTGACCCACTCGGCGTCGGCGGGGTTGTGGCTGTACGGGTCGTTTCGGTCGGGCATCTTGGCCTCCCGGCGGGCGGTTAGGCGGTGAAGCGGGGGTCGTGGGCTTCGATGGCTTGGACGAAGGCGGTCCATTCGGCCTGGTCGAAGGCGAGGTGGGGGCGGTTCGGGTTCTTGTCGTCACTGAGCCAGACGTCGCCGTTGTCGAAACGCGCGATAACCACGCAGTTGCCGTTACCTTCCCCGGAGAACGGGGACTTGACCCACTCAACGCTGGCGGGGCTGTGGTCGTAGGGATCGTTTCGGTCGCGCATCCGGGCCTCCCGGCGGGCGGTTAGGCGGTGAAGCGGGGGTCGTGGGCTTCGATGGCTTGGACGAAGGCGGTCCATTCGGCCTGGTCGAAGGCGAGGTG
>NZ_JBHWIJ010000451.1:0-4586 GCF_042732255.1 Kitasatospora sp. NPDC059803
ACTCGGGTGCCCGGCCGGTTCGGGTGCCCGGCCGGTTCGGCAAAGGAAGGGCAGGGGCCCGGCGCGTCGTTGCCCCGCACGGGTGATGAGGGGATTGGCGGGGGTGCGCTGCGGGGGAGCAGTGCTTCTATGAACAGATCATCAAATCATCGCATTAATGCGGGTTTGAGGGGAATTCAGGGACACGGCGCCGGTATGCGGGCGGGTGTGCGGACCGGTCTGCTGGCCACCGTCTGCCTCTCCGCCGTCGCCGCCGGCTGTGCCGGGCCGGTCGACCCCGCGCGGCCGGCCGTCGTCCCGCCCGCGCCGGGTGCCGTGCCCGTCGTCGAACACGGGGTCGGCCGCCCGCCCGAGGCGCTGCCGGTGCTGCCGGGCCTGGCCCGCAAGGAGGAGGAGGCCGGCACCGAGGCGGTCGCCCGCCAGGAGTCGGAAACCGGGGCGGCCCTGGAGACCGCGCACCGATGGGGCCTGGAGGCCCCGCCGCTGAAGGCGCCGCCACGCCCGGCGACCAGGCCGGTACTGGCCCAGTCGCAGGGCGTGAAGCTCAAGGAGGGGCGGCCGCCGGTGGTCTACCGGGTGCCGACCGACGAGAAGGTGGTCTTCCTCACCGTCGACGACGGCTCCGAGAAGGACCCGGAGTTCTCCCGGATGGCCGACGAACTCGGCATCCCGCTCAGCACCTACATCTCCGACTACCTGGCCCGCGAGAACTACGGCTACTTCCGCGACCTGCACGCCCAGGGGGTGGAGATCAACAACCACACCATCAACCACCGCAACCTGAAGGTCCTCGGCTACGGGGCCCAGCGCGACGAGATCTGCCGTCAGCAGGACCAGCTGGAGAAGCAGATCGGCGTCCGCCCCCGGCTGTTCCGGCCCCCGTACGGCGAGTACAACGACGACACGCTGCGCGCGGCGGCGTCCTGCGGGGTCCAGGCGGTGCCGCTGTGGAACGAGGAGGCCTTCCCGGACCACATGGAGTGGCGCTACAACGACCGGAAGCTCCACCCGGGCGACATCATCCTCACCCACTTCCGGGGCGTCGACCTCTGGAAGGCCTCGATGCCGGACCTGCTCCGCAAGGTCGTCAACGACGTCACCGCGCAGGGCTTCGCCCTCGGCCGACTGGACGACTACCTGTAGGAGTTCGCCTGTCGAGGACCCCGAGGACCCCGAGGACCCCGAGGGTCAGCCGAGCGAGAGTGCGTCGAGGTACACCCAGGCGCCCTCGTGCCGGACGAACCGGCTGTGCTCGGTGAGCACGCCCTGCTCGCGGCCCTCGGTCCAGTGCGCCCGGAAGGCGACCGTGCCCTCCGCGTGGAAGGCGCCGCCCTCGGTGGTGGACACCACCTCCAGGCCGGTCCAGCGCAGCGCCGGGTCGAAGTCCACCTCGGCGGGCCGGGTGTCCGGGTGCCAGGTGCGCAGCAGGTACGCCTCGTCCTGGGCGGCGAAGGCGCTGTACCGCGAGCGCATCAGGGACTCGGCGGTGGTGGCCGCCGTCTGGCCGCGGTGCAGCCGCCCGCAGCAGTCGCCGTAGGCGGCGGGCAGGCCGCAGGGGCAGGGGGAGGAGGGCAGCAGCCGGGGCGCGGAGGCGGCGGCGCGGGGCGCGGGGCGACGTGGGGACATGCGGTCCATTCTCTCCCCCCGGCCCCGGCCGCCCCGACCGGGGCCGGTGGGGCGTCCGGGTGCGGGTGCTCAGCAGCGGGCGGAGTCCGGTTCGCCGAACCAGGCGTGCAGCGCGCGCAGCAGCCCCTCCGGATCCTCCTCCCCGGGAGCGGCGGCCCAGGCGACGTAGCCGTCCGGGCGCACCAGCAGCGCGCCGGCGGGCGGTTGCGGGCAGTCGGCCGTGAGCACGTCCACCCGGCCCTTCCAGTCGGCCGCGAGGTCGGCGAGCCGTGGTGAGCCCCCCGCGAGGTCGAGCAGCAGGGCCCGGCCGCCGCGGACCAGTTCGGCGAGCCGGGTGGGGCCGGCGGCGGTGGTCAGCGGGAGGTCCGGCGCGAAGCCGCCGGCGAGCGGGTGCGGGCAGTCGGTGTCGTACCGGACGTCGCTGCCCGCCATGAGCGCGGCGATCCGCCCGAGGTTGTCCTGGTACGCGAGCAGTTCGCCGAACAGGGCGCGCAGGGCGGTGACGGCCGGGCCCGGGGACATCAGGGCCATCTGGGCCTGCGAGTGCATGAAGACCCGTTCGCCGACGGGGTACCGCTCGCGGTGGTAGCTGTCCAGCAGGCCGGGCGGGGCCCAGCCCTGGAGGTCGGCGGCCAGCTTCCAGCCGAGGTTCGCGGCGTCCTGGAGGCCGAGGTTGAGGCCCGGACCGCCGGTGGCGGCGTGCACGTGCGCGGCGTCGCCGACCAGCAGCACCCGGCCCTCGCGGTAGCGCTCGGCGAGCCGGGTGTTGTGCCCGACCTGGCGGCGCGGGGTGTGCGCGCCGGGCGTGCCGGCCGGGGCGAGCGGCAGGTCGGCGCCGGTCACCCGGCGGACGCTGGCGCGCAGTTCGTCCAGCGTGGCCGGCACGGTCTCGTCGACGGGCGGGCCGTCCCACTCCATGGTGGCCATCATGGCGAGTTCCGGGCCCATCGGGGCGAGCACGAACACCCCGTGCGCGGTGCGGGTGTGGGTGAACGGGCGGAACGGCGTCGGGCAGCCGGGCAGCAGGACCTCGCCGGTGTCGAGCACCTGCAGCCCCTCGGGCGGGCGCACGTGGGCGATGCGCGCGACGGGGTCGGGCGAGGTGACCCCGGGGAAGCCGATCCCGGCCAGCTTGCGGACGGTGCTGCGGCCGCCGTCGGCGCCGACCAGGTAGCGGGCGCGCAGCCGCTGCGGCCCGTCCGGTCCGTGGACCTCGACGGTCACCCCCGCCTCGTCCTGGGTCAGACCGGTGACCTCACGGCCGTGGTGCACGGTCACGCCGAGTTCGCGGGCCCGCTCCGCCAGGGCCTGCTCGATCCGGTGCTGCGGCACCGGCAGGGCGTACAGCGGGTTGCCGTCGAGCTCCCGGAGGTCCAGCGGGAACGCGCCGAACACGAAGCGGGGCACCGGGGCCGGGGCGCCCGGGCCGCCGAGCCGCTCGTACAGGCCGCGGTGGTCCAGCAGCCGGATCACCTGGCCGACCAGCCCGTTCGCCTTCTGCTCCGACGAACGTTCGGCCAGCCGGTCCAGCACCACCGGCCGGACTCCGGCCAGCGCCAGTTCGCAGGCCAGCATCAGCCCGTTCGGGCCGGCGCCGGCGATGATGACATCGTGGGTCATGGTAAATCCCCCTGTGCGACGGTGAGTTCACGAGGACGACGGTTCGGGGAGGCCGGCCGCCAGCTGCCGCAGCGCCTCCGCCAGGAGCGGTTGCAGCGGTACCGGCGGGTCGGCGCGCAGCCATACGTCGCTGGCCGCCCTGAGCGCGGCCAGGACGCCGGCGGCGACCAGTCTGGGGTGGAGGCCGCCGGGGTCGGCCCCGGTCCGGGCGGCCACCGCTGCGGCGAGCCCGGCCTCGGCGTCCGCGCCGGCGCGGGCCAGCTCGGCCTGGAGGGCCGGTTCGCGCAGCAGTAGCCGCACCGCGGCGGTCCACCGCGGGTCCGGTTGCTCCGCCGCGCCGTCGAAGGGTGCGAGGGTGGCCCGGGTGAGCGCCTCCCAGAGAGGTTCGGCCAAGGGCCGCTCGCGCAGCGCCTCGCCGACGAGCCGGATGCGGTCGCAGTGCCGGGAGACGATGGCCTCGGCCTTGCTGGAGAAGTAGTTGTTGTAGGTGCGCGGTGACACCCCGGCCGCGGCCGCGATGTCCTCCACCCGGACGTTCTCCAGGCCCCGTTCCACCGCCAGACGCAGTGCGGCCCAGCTCAGTGCCTCCCGGGTCGCGGCCTTCTTCCGTTCCCGCAGACCGATCTGACTCTTCGTCACGCCCACTACTCTCCCCGGAAACCTGCGGGCCGCGCAAGAGTGCGTGGCACGCAACTTTTTCGGAGCCGACACTCCGGGGCGGAGCCGGCCCGGCGGGGTTGCGAGGAGTCGCGCGGCGGCTCGGCGAGTCGCCCTGCCCGCCCGTGTGGTCACTGATAGTAGTGGCCTGGTTGCGGAGCGGTCTCCCGCGCCGGTTCGGCGGGACGGTTCGACAGGGCGTCCCGACAGCACGCCTCGACAGGACATGAGGAGCGGTCATGGGTGGCAGACAGCGTCCGCCGGGAGCGCGGACCCCTCGGCAGGGCCGGCCCGCCGGGGGCGGCCGGGTGAACGCCCGGGCGGAGATCGCCCGGCTGGAGGGCTATCTCGCCTGGGAGGCCGAGGTGGCGGCGGCCGAACGGGACGCCCGGGCCTTCGCCGGGCAGTTCCCGTGGCTGCCCGCCGCGGAGCGGGAGAGCCTGGAGCAGGCCTACGCCGCCGACCGCCTGCGCTACGCCGAGGAGGTCGTCGACCGCGCCGTCGAGCGCTGCCGCCGGCTGGCCGCCCGTTACCGCAGCGAGTGCCGCCGGATCTGCGCCCGCTGGGCCGCGCTCTGCCTCTCCGTCACCCTGGCGGCGGCGCTGTTCGCCGTCGTCCCGGCGGCCCTGCGGGCCTGAGGCCTGAGCCGGGTCGATCCGCCGGCACGCCCGAGGGCCCGCCGC
>NZ_JBHWIJ010000452.1:0-1170 GCF_042732255.1 Kitasatospora sp. NPDC059803
TCCTTGACGACCGGGGCGAGGCCGCGGAAGGCCTGGCCGCGGTGGCTGATGGCGTTCTTCTCGGCGGGGGTGAGTTCGGCGCAGGTGCGGGTCTCGCCGAGGGGCTGGAGGATCGGGTCGTAGCCGAAGCCGCCGTCGCCGGAGGGGGCGGTGCGCAGGGTGCCGAGGAGGCGGCCCTCGACGACGCGCTCGGTGCCGTCGGGGAGGGCGAGGGCGGCGGCGCAGAAGAAGTGGGCGCCGCGGTGCGGGTCGGAGATGTCGGAGAGCTGGGCGAGCAGCAGGTCGAGGTTGGCGCGGTCGTCGCCGTGCTTGCCGGCCCAGCGGGCGGAGAAGATGCCGGGGGCGCCGTTCAGGACGTCGACGCAGAGGCCGGAGTCGTCGGCGACGGCGGGCAGGCCGGTGGCGCGGGCGAGGGCGTGGGCCTTGAGGAGCGCGTTCTCGGCGAAGGTGACGCCGGTCTCCGGGACGTCCGGGATCTCGGGGTAGGCGTCGGCGCCGACGAGTTCGACGTCCAGGCCGGCCTCGCCGAGGATGGCGCGGAGTTCGGCGACCTTGTGCTGGTTACGGGTGGCGAGGATCAATCGGGTGGACATATCGCCCACCCTATCGGCAGCCGTTCCGGCGTCAGCCGGTGCAGACCGAGGTGAGGTTGCCGGCCGCGTCGCCGAGCGGCTTGAGGTCGGGGACCTCCTTCTTGTCGACGGCCTGCTGGACCTTGTCGGCCTGCTTCTGCAGGTCGGCGACGGCCTTGGCGACGTCGGTGTTCTTGGAGTTCTTGCCGACCTGGTTGAGGTCGGTCCTGAGCTTCTCCAGCGCCTTCGCGGCGGCCGCCGAGTCGTTGCTCGCGTTGCCGTAGGCGCTGGTGACGTCGGCGAGGTCGCCGGTGATCCTGACCGCCGTGTTGCCGCAGTCGATCGCCTTCTGGGCTGCGGAGCAACTGACCATGCTGAGCGGGAGGATGGCGATCAGGCCGGCCACGGCGAGGGCGGCGGGGCGGGCGATGCTGGACGGCATCCGGTCCTCCTGTGGGGCGCGCGGGTTCCGTGGGACGGGACGCGCGCCGGGGGGTGCGCGGTTTTCCCCCCCCCGGGGGGTGGGGGGAGCCAAAAGTCGAGGGACCCCCCCTGGTCGAGACCCCCACCCCGCGCGGGGAAAACACTGGACCACGCG
>NZ_JBHWIJ010000452.1:1180-2291 GCF_042732255.1 Kitasatospora sp. NPDC059803
CGCGGGGGGGGTGGGTCGGTTCGCGAGGGTGGGGTGGTGGGTCCAGCTTAGGGTCTCGGGGCCGGGGGGGTACTGCGGCCCGTACGGCGGCGGGTACATCCGGGTCCACGGCGCCGTGGGCCGAACCGGTTCAGGCCTCCAGGGCCTTGCGCTGGATCTCGTCGAGCTCGGCGCAGCCCAGGGTGCCGAGGTCGAGCAGGCGGTCGAGCAGGGCGCGGTCGAAGGGGGCACCCTCGGCGGTGCCCTGGACCTCGACGAAGCGGCCGTCGGCGGTGCAGACGATGTTCATGTCGGTCTCGGCGCGGACGTCCTCCTCGTACTGGAGGTCGAGCATCGGGACGCCGTCGATGATGCCGACGCTGACGGCGCTGACGCCGCCGGTGATGGGCTGGCCCTTGGCGCGCAGGAGCTTGCGGTCGCGGGCCCAGGCGACGGCGTCGGCGAGGGCGACGTAGGCGCCGGTGATGGCGGCGGTGCGGGTGCCGCCGTCGGCCTGGAGGACGTCGCAGTCGAGGACGATGGTGTTCTCGGCGAGGGCGCGGTGGTCGACGACGGCGCGCAGCGAGCGGCCGATGAGCCGGCTGATCTCGTGGGTGCGGCCGCCGATGCGGCCCTTGACGGCCTCGCGGTCGCCGCGGGTGTTGGTGGCGCGCGGGAGCATGGAGTACTCGGCGGTGACCCAGCCTTCGCCGCTGCCCTTGCGCCAGCGGGGGACGCCCTCGGTGACGCTGGCGGTGCACAGCACCTTGGTGTCACCGTAGGAGATGAGGACGGATCCTTCGGCGTGCTTGCTCCAGCCCCGTTCGATGGTGATGGGGCGGAGCTGGTCGGGGGTGCGGCCGTCGATGCGTGACATAGGCACTGAGCGTAGTCGCTCGGAGCGGGTGTTCCTGGTGCGCCTCGGCCCGCCGGGCTGCGGCTCGGCGCCGTCCCCGGGCGCTGCTCGGCGCCGTTCCCGGCTGTGGCTCGGTGCCGGCCCCGGGTGCGCCTCGGGCCCCCCCGAAACGGTGTGGGGGGGGGGCGGGGGGGGGTGGGGGCCCCGGGGGCCCCCGACCAACACTACCAACAGGGAAACGACCGCGGGGGGGGGGAGGTGGCCAAGGACGCCAAG
>NZ_JBHWIJ010000452.1:2301-4559 GCF_042732255.1 Kitasatospora sp. NPDC059803
GGCCGCGGGGGGGGGCGGGGGGGGGCGCGCGGGGGGGGGGGGGGGGCGGCGCCGGGGGGGGCCCCGCGCCGGGGGGGGGGGGGGGGGGGCCCCCCCCCGGGGGTGGGGTGAGCCCGGTGGCTCAGCTCACATCATGTCCTCGATGTCAGCGGCGATCGGGTCGGCGTCGGTGCCGATGACGACCTGGATGGCGGTGCCCATCTTGACGACGCCGTGGGCGCCGGCGGCCTTGAGGGCGGCCTCGTTGACCAGGGAGGCGTCCTTGACCTCGGTGCGAAGGCGGGTGATGCAGCCCTCGACCTCTTCGATGTTGTCGATGCCGCCCAGACCGGCGACGATCTTCTCAGCCTTGCTGGCCATCTGATTTCTCCCTCTGTCTCGGCCCGCCGGCCGCTCTGCCGGGTGCCGTCCTGCGCTGTGCTGGGGTGTCCGCCGACCGGTGGCCGGCGTGGTCGGTACCGGTGCTGACGCGGGTTCAGCCGCGGTCGCGCCGCCGGGCAGCGCGACCAGCATCACCTGCTCCGGTCCGATCTGCCACGTTAGTCCACTTTTGGCCCATTCCGGCGCGCACGGTCCCGGCCGCCACCAGAGGATGACGAGCAGCGGGCTCGCGCCCGGCGTGCGGCCTGCGTCCCAAAGTGGTCTACACCAATATATGTGTACTCCGATGAACGCAGAAAGGACCCCGGGTGTTCCGGATCCCCGCCCGGGGGTCCCGCCGGGGGCCGCCGGCCGGCAACTGCTCTCGGAGGGCGAAGGATGAGTTCGGCAGGCGCCACGGCCCCGCAGCGCGTGTGGTGGCACACCTTCTACGGCGGCCTCCAGAAGATGGGCCGCTCCCTGCAGCTCCCGGTGGCTGTGCTCCCCGCGGCCGGCATCCTCAACCGGCTCGGCCAGCCCGACGTCTTCGGCCAGGACGGCCTCGGCTGGACCGACGTCGCCAAGGTCTTCGCCGCGGCCGGCGGCGCCCTGTTGGACTCCTCGTTCGGCCTGCCGATGCTGTTCTGCGTCGGTGTGGCGATCGGCATGGCGAAGAAGGCGGACGGTTCGACCGCGCTGGCCGCCGTGGTGGGCTTCCTCGTCTACTACAAGGTCCTGCACGCGTTCCCGGAGAGCTGCAAGAGCGGGACGGTCCTGGTCACCGACTCCTGGACCGGCCAGTGCGTGGACTACAGCTCGGCCAAGGCGGCGGCCGCGACGTACCAGAACCCGGGCGTCCTGGGCGGCATCCTGATCGGCCTGATGTCGGCCTGGCTCTGGGTCCGCTTCCACCGCACCAGGCTGGTCGACTGGCTGGGCTTCTTCAACGGCCGCCGCCTGGTGCCGATGATCACCGCGGTGGTGGGCCTGGCCACCGCCTGCGTGGCGCTCTGGGTCTGGCCGCCGATCGGCCGCGGGCTCAACGACTTCAGCCAGACCTTGGCCGACCTGGGCGCGGGCGGCGCCGGCATCTTCGGCCTGTTCAACCGCGCGCTGCTGCTGATCGGCATGCACCAGTTGCTGAACACATTCGTCTGGTTCCAGTTCGGCGAGTTCATCAAGCCGGACGGCACCATCGCGCACGGCGACATCCCGCGCTTCCTGGCGGGCGACCCGACGGCCGGCCAGTTCCAGTCCGGATTCTTCCCGATCATGATGTTCGCGCTGCCCGCCGCCGCACTGGCGATCGCGCACTCGGCGAAACCGCACCGCCGCAAGGAGATCTACGGCCTGATGCTCTCGGTCGGCCTGACCTCCTTCGTGACGGGCGTCACCGAACCGCTCGAGTACTCCTTCGCCTACGTCGCCCCGGCCCTGTACGGCGTGCACGCGCTGCTGACCGGCGCCTCGATGGCCGTCACCTGGGGGCTCGGGGTGCACGACGGCTTCAGCTTCTCGGCCGGCCTGATCGACTACGTCATCAACTGGGGGCTGGCTACCAAGCCGTGGCTGATCATCCCGATCGGGCTCTGCTTCGCCGCCGTGTACTACGCGCTCTTCCGGTTCATCATCGTCAAATTCAATCTGAAAACACCCGGGCGGGAGGACGAGAGCGAGGTCGAGGACGTCACCAAGCTCTGAAACCGAGCGTCACCGGGCAGCACCCGCAATGGCCTCCGGACCCGACGGCCCGGAGGCCTTCGGCATTTCCGGAAAGGACCAAATGCCCGGGCGGTAAAACAATTCCGATATGTGCCCCGGGGATTCCCCGGCGGGCCGTCGGCCGTGCCAGGCGGGGCCGGGGCGGCCCGCACCCCCCGGCCGCCGGGCCGCCGGAC
>NZ_JBHWIJ010000453.1:0-1195 GCF_042732255.1 Kitasatospora sp. NPDC059803
GCGGGGGCCCGAGTCCCCGCCCCCCCCCGCCCCGGGGGGGGACGCCCGCCGGGTCGCCTATGTCGTACCGGCAGGGATCGACCGCGACCGCTTGCGGGAGCGGGCGTCATCGGTGCTGCCCACGCACATGATCCCTGCCGTGTACGTTCCCTTGGACGACCTGCCGCTGACCCCCAACGGCAAGGTCGACCGCAAGGCCCTGCCCGCCCCGCCGGACGAGCGGGCGGGCACCGGACGCGAGCCCGTGGGGGAGCGCGAGGAACTGCTCTGCGCGGTCTTCGCGGAGGCCCTCGGGCTCGACCGGGTCGGCGCCGACGACGACTTCTTCGAACTCGGCGGCCACTCGCTGTCCGCGACCAGGGTCGCCAACCGGCTGCGTGCCGCGCTCGGCGCGGACGTCCCGGTGCGGGCCCTGTTCGACGCCCGGACGGCCGAGGCGCTGGCCCGCGTCCTCGACCCGGAGTCGGCGGCCGCCGACGCGGCGGAGCCGGCCCCCCGGCGCCCCGCGCTGCGCGCCGTCCCGAACCGGCCGTCCTCGGTGCCGCTCTCGCACGCCCAGGAGCGGCTCTGGTTCCTGGACAAGATGGACGGCCCCACCGGCAGCTACAACATCCCGCTGGCGGTCCGCCTCACCGGCCCGCTGGACGCCGCCGCGCTGGCCGCCGCCGTCCGGGACGTGGTGGCCCGGCACGAGAGCCTGCGCACCGTCTTCGCCGAGGCCGACGGGCTGCCCTCGCAGCTGGTGCTCTCCGCCGAGGAGGCCGAGCAGGCCGGCGCCCCGCTGGTCGTGGTGGACCTCTCCGGGGCGGCGCCGGGCGCGCTGGAGGCGGCGCTGGCCGCCGAGGCCGCCCACCCCTTCGAGCTGTCCGCCCAGGTGCCGCTGCGGGCCCGGCTGTTCGCCCTCGGCCGGGACAGCCACGCGCTGGCCCTGACGGTGCACCACATCGCCGCCGACGGCTGGTCGCTCGGCCCGCTCGCCCGCGACCTCTCCGACGCCTACCGGGCCCGGCTGGACGGCGCCGGGCCGCGCTGGGAGCCGCTGCCGGTGCAGTACGCCGACCACGCGCTCTGGCAGCGCGAACTGCTCGGCTCCAAGGACGACCCGGACAGCCTGGCCAGCGCCGAACTCGCGCACTGGCGCGGGGGGCTGGCGGGGCTCCCCGTGGCGCTGGGGCTGCCCACCCCCAGACCCCCC
>NZ_JBHWIJ010000453.1:1205-4543 GCF_042732255.1 Kitasatospora sp. NPDC059803
CCCCGACGCGGCGGCGGCCGTGCCCCCCGAGTCCCCCCGCCCGGCCGGGCCCGGGCACCGCGGCGCCGAGGTCGAGTGCACGGTGCCCGCCGAGACCCACGCCCGGCTCGCCGAACTGGCCCGGCGCGGCGGCGCCAGCCTGTTCATGGCCGTCCAGGCGGGCCTGGCCGCGCTCCTCACCCGGCTGGGCGCGGGCACCGACATCCCGCTCGGCAGCCCGGTGGCCGGGCGCACCGACGACGCCGTCCGGGACCTGGTCGGCTTCTTCGTCAACACCGTGGTGCTGCGCACCGACACCTCGGGCGACCCGGCGTTCACCGCCCTGCTCGGGCGGGTCCGGGAGACCGACCTGACCGCCTACGGGCACGCCGAACTGCCGTTCGAGCACCTGGTGGAGGAGCTCAACCCGGTCCGCTCGATGGGCCGGCAGCCGCTCTTCCAGGTGATCCTGGCCTTCGAGAACAGTGCCGACCCGCTGCCCGCGATGCCCGGCCTGAGCGCCGAGGTGCTGCCGATCGGCAGCACGACGGCCAAGTTCGACCTGTCCTTCCAGGTACTGGAGCGGACCGGCCCGGACGGCGCCCCGGCCGGACTGGACATCCGCCTGGAGTACCGCGAGGACCTGTTCACCGGGGCGACGGCGGCCCGCCTCGCCCGGGCCCTGGCCACCCTGCTCGACTCCGCCGCCCGCACCCCCGACGCACCGCTCAGCGCCCTCGACCTGCTCACCGCCGAGGAGCGCCGCGTCCTGCTGGAGGAGTGGGCCGGCCCGACCGCCCCGTTCACCCCGGTCACCCTGACCGCCGTGTTCGAGGGCCTGGCGGCCGCCGACCCGGACCACCCCGCGCTGATCGGCCCGGACGGCGTACCGGCCGGCCCGGCGACGATGCGGCTGTCCTACGCGGCGCTCAACGAGCGGGCCAACCGGCTCGCCCACCTGCTGCTGGAGCGCGGGGTCGGCCCCGGCGACGTGGTCGCGCTGGCGATGCCGCGCTCCGCGCCGCTGGTGATCGCGCTGCTGGCGGTGCTCAAGACCGGCGCCGCCTACCTGCCGGTCGACCCGCAGTACCCGGCCGAGCGGATCGCCTACATGCTCGACGACGCGGCGCCGGCCCAGGTGCTGACCGTCGAGGCGGTCGCCGACCGGATCCCGGGGCTGCCCGAGGGCGTCGTCCCGCTGGTCCTGGACTCCCTGCGCACCCGGTCCGACCTGACCGGCCGGCCCGACCGCAACCCCGTCGACGCCGACCGCACCCGGCCGCTCGTCCCGCAGGACGTCGCCTACGTGATCTACACCTCGGGCTCCACCGGCCGCCCCAAGGGCGTCGCGGTGCCGCACCTGGGGGCGGCCAACCTGGCCGCCAACCACCAGGCGCGGATGGGCGCGGGGCCGGACACCCGGGTGCTGCAGTTCGCCTCGTTCAGCTTCGACGCCACCGTCTGGGAGCTCGGCGTCTCGCTGTACTCGGGCGGCACCCTGGTGGTCGCCACCGACGAGAGCCGGGTCTCCGGCGAGGTGCTGGGTGCGTTGCTCGCCGAGCACCAGGTCAACCACGTGGTGCTGCCGCCCACCGTGGTGGCCGGCCTGCCCGAGGACGTGGTGCTGCCCGAGGGCCTGCACCTGCTGGTCGGCGGCGAGGCCTGCCCGGCCGCGCTGGTCGACCGGTTCGCCCCGCTGACCGAGTTCCGCAACGCCTACGGCCCGACCGAGGCCTCGGTCTGCGCCACCTGGAGCGACCCGCTGCGCCCCGGCAGCGGCCGCCCGCCGATCGGCCGCCCGCTGGACAACCACCGGCTGTACGTCCTGGACGACGCCCTCGCGCCCGCTCCGGTCGGCGTCACCGGCGAGCTGTACATCGCCGGCACCGGCCTGGCACACGGCTACCTGCGCCGCCCCGTCACCACCGCCGAGCGCTTCGTCGCCGACCCGTACGGGCCGGCCGGCACCCGGATGTACCGCACCGGCGACCTGGTCCGCTGGCGGGCCGACGGCACGCTCGACTACGTCGGCCGGGTGGACCACCAGGTGAAGCTGCGCGGCTTCCGGATCGAGCTCGGCGAGATCGAGGCCGCGCTGGTGCGCCACCCGGTGGTCGTGCAGGCCGCGGTGCAGGTCGCGCCCTCGCCCACCGGCGTGCCCCAGCTGACCGGGTACGTGGTGCCGCTGCCCGGCGTCGCCGCCGTCGACGTGCCGGTGCTGCGCGCGTTCGTCGCCGAGTCGCTCCCCGCGCACATGGTGCCCGCGACGCTGGTGACGCTGCCCGCGCTGCCGCTGACCGCGAACGGCAAGCTCGACACCCGCGCCCTGCCGGCGCCCGGTGCCGCGCCCGCCGCCGCGCAGGCCCCGGTGCGGCGCCCGGGCACGCCGGCCGAGGAGGTCATCGCCGGGGTCTTCGGCGAGATCCTCGGCCTCGACCAGGTCGGCGCCGACGGGGACTTCTTCGACCTCGGCGGCGACAGCCTGCGCTCGGTGCAGATCGTCAGCCGGGCCGCGAAGGCCGGGCTCACGCTCTCGCTGGCCGACGTCTTCACCCACAAGACGGTGGCGGCCCTCGCCGCCGCCGCCCGGCCCGCCACCGAGCAGCGGCTCCCCGCGACGGTGCTGGAGCCGGTGCTGCCGATCCGGCCGGGCGGCACCGCCGAGCCGCTGTTCTGCGTGCACGGCGGGGTCGGCTTCGGCCTGCCGTACGCGGAGCTGGCCCCGCACCTCGACCCGGCCCGGCCGGTGTACGCGCTGCAGTCCGACGGCGTCGCCGCGCCCGAGGGGGAGTGGGAACGGCCGCACGGCGTACGGGAACTGGCGGCCACGTACCTGGCGAGGATCCGCCGGGTGCAGCCGCACGGCCCGTACCACCTGCTGGGCTGGTCCTTCGGCGGGCTGGTCGCGCACGAGATGGCGGTGCAGCTCCAGGCGGCGGGCGAGCGGGTGGCCTTCCTGGCGGCGCTGGACGTCTTCCCGGTGCTGCCGGGCGACCACAACCCGACCGACGAGGAGATCCGCGGGGCCTTCCTCGCCCACCACGCCGCCGGGGCGGGCATCGACGACGGGGAGCTGCGCCGGCTGATGGCGGTGATGCGCCACCACACGGACATCGCCCGGGAGTTCACCCCCGGCCGGTTCGACGGCTCGCTGCTGCTGTTCACCGCCGCCGACGAGGTGCAGGGCGCCCCCGCCGCCGAGCTCGCCGACCGCTGGCGCGCGCACCTGACCGGCGCGCTGACGGTGCACGACAGCGGCTGATCACCGCGACCGGGGGCAACTTCGGCCACGGCAACGTCGCCGGGATCGGGCAGGCGCTCGTCGATTACCCCGGCCTCATGCCGTTCCACCAGGGACG
>NZ_JBHWIJ010000454.1:0-4469 GCF_042732255.1 Kitasatospora sp. NPDC059803
GGCGCGCCCGAAAACACCGACCTCGCAATCCACCCCCCCCCCCCCGCACACACCCCCCACCCCAACCCCCCGCTCGCCGCCCGCCACCACTCAGCCCCACTCCACCTGGTCGAGTGGCAGCTGCGGATCGCCTCGGGCGAACGGCTCTCCTTCGATCAGTCCGACATCTCCTTCCTGGGCCACGCCATCGAGGCCCGGATCTGCGCCGAGGACCCGGAACGGGACTTCCTGCCCACCGGCGGCCGCATCCTCGTCCTGGACGAGCCCCAGGGCGAGGGCGTGCGCGTCGACTCCGGAGTCGCCCCCGGATCCGTCGTCACCAGCGCCTACGACCCGATGCTCGCCAAGGTCATCGCGTACGGGCCCGACCGCCCGACCGCGCTGCGCCGGCTCCGCGCCGCGCTGGCCGACACCCGCATCCTGGGCGTCACCACCAACACCGGCTTCCTGCGACGGCTGCTCGCACACCCCGAGGTCGTCGCCGGCCGGCTGGACACCGGCCTGGTGGAACAGACGGCCCAACAGCAGCCCGCCCTGCTCGCCTCGCCGTACTCCCCGGCGAACGCGCCGAACGGCGCGAACGAGACCGGCGAGGCCGGCGAGGCCGACAAGGCCAACGAGGCCGATAACGCGCACGAGGCCGACGCCACAACTGCCGACCCGCTGACGGCCGAGACGCCACCACCTGCCCACCTCCTCTACTACGCGGCCGCGCTGGCGCGGCACCTGGACCTCACCCCGGCCGCCGACCCCGGCGGCTGGACCGACCCCTTCTCCCTTCCCTCCGGCTGGCGCCTGAGCGGCACCCCCGCCTGGACCACCCACCGACTCCGTACCCCCGGCCAGGATCCGGTCTCGGTGCGCATCCGTTCGATCACTGCGGGCAACGTAGCCGATGCCACTGACAATCCCGCCGAGCTCACCCGCGAGGTCGAGCTCCGGCTCGGCGCCGGGCCCGTCCACCGGGCCCGCGCGACCCGGACCGCCGACCGGCTGCACCTGACCGTCGACGGCCTGCAGACCACGTTCGCGCTGGCCACCGACGCCGCTCCCGGCCTCGCCGCCGGCCCGGTGACCTGGCTCGGCATCGAGGGCGACGCCTGGTCGCTGCACGCCCACGACCCGGTGGGCGAGCGCGCCGCCGGAACCGCCGCCCACCACGGCGCCCTGACCGCCCCGATGCCCGGAACCGTCACCGTCGTCAAGACCACGACGGGCGAGACGGTCCGCAAGGGCCAGCCCCTGCTCGTGCTGGAGGCCATGAAGATGGAACACGTGATCGCCGCCCCGCACGACGGCGTGGTGGCCGAGCTGCGGGCCACCGCAGGCGCCACCGTCGCGATGGAGGAACTGCTGGTCGTGGTCGCCCCGGCCGGGGACGGCGCCGACGAGCAGGCCGCCCCCGCGCCCGCCGGGGTGCGGTCATGACCGCACCCGCACGCGAGCCCGACGCGCTGGACCTGGGCCTGCCCGACCCCGTCCGCACCCCCGGCCTGCCCGAGGAGGTCCGGATCCACGAGGTCGGACCGCGCGACGGGCTGCAGAACGAGGGCTCCCTGGTGCCCGTGGAGGTCAAGGCGGAGTTCATCGCCCGGCTCGCGGCCGCCGGGCTGCGCACCGTCGAGGCGACCAGCTTCGTCCACCCGAAATGGGTCCCGCAGCTGGCCGACGCCGAGGAACTGATGCCCCGGCTCGCCGGCCTGCCGGAGCGCCACCCCGGCCTGCGGCTGCCGGTGCTGGTGCCCAACGAACGCGGCCTCGACCGGGCGCTCGCCCACCACGCCACCGACGTCGCGGTGTTCGCCAGCGCCACCGAGACCTTCGCCCGCCGCAACCTCAACCGCTCGGCGGACGAGGCGATGGCGATGTTCCGCCCGGTCGTGACGCGGGCGACCGAGGCCGGGCTGGCGGTCCGCGGCTACCTCTCGATGTGCTTCGGAGACCCCTGGGAAGGTCCGGTCCCGGTCTCCCAGGTGGTCGGGTACGGCGTGCGGCTGCTGGAGATGGGCTGCGCGGAGCTGAGCCTCGGCGACACCATCGGCGTGGCCACCCCCGGGCAGGTCGGCGCCCTGCTGGCCGGCTTCGCGCGGGCCGGGGTGCCGGCCGACCGGCTCGCCGTGCACTTCCACGACACCTACGGCCAGGCGCTCAGCAACACCCTGGCGGCCCTGCGCGAGGGGGTCACCACGGTGGACGCGTCGGCGGGCGGCCTCGGCGGCTGCCCGTACGCGAAGAGCGCCACCGGCAACCTGGCCACCGAGGACCTGGTGTGGATGCTGCACGGGCTCGGCATCCGGACCGGGGTCGACCTGCGCGCGCTGGTCGCCACCAGCGGGTGGATGGCCGAGCGGCTGGGCCGTCCGAGCCCGTCCCGCACCGTCCAGGCGCTGCTCGGCGCCGCCCGGGGCTGACCCCGCCCCACCACCGCTCCCCGGTGCCGGCCGCGCGGAATCCCGGCCGCGGCCGACGCCGGGCACCACGTTCATCGTCCAACCACACCGTGCGACCGTCACACCGTCAGACGGACGCCGGTCGTCCCGCTCACGCCCGCGGCCACCCCGGCCGGGCTCCAGGAGGATCACCGTGTTCGACCACCGGCTCAGCAGCGAGTACGAGGAACTGCGGCGCACCGTCGCCGAGTTCGCCCAGGACGTGGTGGCGCCGAAGATCGGCGGGTTCTACGAGCGGGAGGAGTTCCCGTACGAGATCGTCCGCGAGATGGGGCGCATGGGCCTGTTCGGCCTGCCCTTCCCGGAGGAGTACGGCGGCATGGGCGGCGACTACTTCGCGCTGGGCATCGCCCTGGAGGAACTCGCCCGGGTCGACTCCTCGGTGGCGATCACCCTGGAGGCGGCCGTCTCGCTCGGCGCGATGCCGATCCACCGGTTCGGGACGGAGGAGCAGAAGCGCGAGTGGCTGCCCCGGCTGACCTCCGGCGAACTCCTCGGCGCCTTCGGCCTGACCGAGCCCGAGGGCGGCTCGGACGCCGGCGCGACCCGCACGACCGCGCGGTACGACGAGACCACCGACGAGTGGGTCATCAACGGCACCAAGTGCTTCATCACCAACTCCGGCACGGACATCACCGGTCTGGTCACCGTCACCGCGCTCACGGAACCGATCGCTCGTTCGAGTGAAGAAGGCGAATTCCGCTCGCCAACGCGCGAAATCTCTTCCATCATCGTGCCCACCGGGACCCCGGGGTTCCAGGTATCGAAGAAGTACTCGAAGGTCGGGTGGAACGCATCCGACACCCGCGAACTGTCCTTTACCGACTGCCGCGTCCCCGCGGCCAACCTGCTGGGCGAGCGTGGCCGAGGCTACGCCCAGTTCCTGCGGATCCTCGACGAGGGCCGCATCGCGATCGCGGCCCTGGCCACCGGCCTGGCCCAGGGATGCGTCGACGAGTCCGTCAAGTACGCCGGCACGCGCCGGGCCTTCGGCCGGCCGATCGGTGCCAACCAGGCCATCCAGTTCAAGCTCGCCGACATGGAGCTGCGCGCCCACACCTCCCGCCTGGCCTGGCGGGACGCCGCCTCCCGGCTGCTGCACGGCGAACCGTTCAAGAAGGAGGCCGCGATCGCGAAGCTGTACTCGTCCGAGGCCGCCGTCGACAACGCCCGCGAGGCGACCCAGATCCACGGCGGGTACGGCTTCATGAACGAGTTCCCGGTCGCCCGTTTCTGGCGCGACTGCAAGATCCTGGAAATCGGGGAGGGCACATCGGAGGTTCAGCGCATGCTCATCGCCCGGGAGATCGGCGCCGGGTTCTGATCCGGCCCCACCGGAGCAACACCCCGCTCCTCAGGCGGCGTTGAGGAGCGCCCGACGCAGAGGAGCGGGCCGACGCCGGCGGGGCGGTCGACACCGTCGGCGGCCGACACCAGCGGCCGACAACGGGGAGACGCCTCCGGGGGCGCGGAAACGCGGCGCCCGACGGAGCGTCAGGGAATCACGATCACCGGGCGGTTGGCCCGCCGCGCCAGCCGTCCGGAGACCGAGCCGAAGATCTTGCCGAGCAGGCCGTGCGTCGTGCCGACGACGATCGCGTCGGCGGCGTACTCGCGACCGACCTCCTCGATCTCGTGGCAGATGTCGCCGCCCCGCTCGATCAGGATCCACGGCACCCCGGTGAGGAAGTCCGCGCAGGCGAGCTCCAGGCCCAGGACCTCGGTCCGGTGGTCGGGGAGGTCGACGAAGACGGGAGGTTCACAGCCTGCCCAGACAGTGGCGGGCAGGCGATTGGCGACGTGCACGATCACCAGGCCGCACTGCGAACGGCGCGCCATGCCCACCGCGTACGCGAGGGCGCGTTCGCTCGACAGGGAGCCGTCGAAGCCGACGACCACGCCGTGCTGGAAGACCGGGTCGAGGGAGCGCGCGGACGCGTCCCGGGCCGTCGACTCGGTGTGCGCGCCGGGCAGGCCGGACGCCTCCGGGGACGGGCCCCCCGGGGCCCCCCGGGCCCG
>NZ_JBHWIJ010000455.1:0-4441 GCF_042732255.1 Kitasatospora sp. NPDC059803
GTCCTACGCCGGTGCGGCGAGCCCCAGCGCCTGGCGGTACCAGGGGGCGGCGGCGGGTAGCCGGGCGAGGGGGCCGGGGCCGGGCGGGCAGGCGGCGAGACGCCAGACGTCGTCCCCCCGGTACCAGTGGTCGCGGGCGATCAGGGAGAACTGCCGCTCGGAGACGCGGCCCGGGGTGGCGGCGAGCAGACGCCGGCATTCGTCCCACGAGGCGCCCGGGCCGTCCGGGCCATCCGCGCCGCCCGGGCCGTCCACGCCGGGCAGGGCGGGCAGCAGGCCGAGGCCGGCCAGGGCGGCGAGCAGGTCACCGGCCCGGACCGGGTCGGGGTGGCTCGCGTGCTGAACGCCGGGCGGGACGGCGTGGTCGTCCAGGGCGAGCGCGGCGATCAGCCGGGCCAGGTCGGCGCGGTCCACCACGGAGAGCCTGGCGTTCCCGCCCACCCAGGGCACCGGCACCCGGCGGACCAGTTCGGCCAGCGCGGGCACCACCCAGCGGTCACCCGTCCCGGTCACCAGGCCGGGCCGCAGCACGACGGCGCCGGCCGCCAGCGCGACGCGTTCGCCGAGCAGCCTGGTCCGGCTGGCCTCGGAGACCGGGGCGGCCGGCACCTCGTCGACCCCGATGCCGGAGTGCGGTCCCTCGCCGTACACCGCGGTCGTCGACAGGTGGACGATCCGGCGCACCCCGGCCCGGGTCGCGGCGGCCGTCACCGCCTCGGTGCCGTGCACGTTCACCGCCGCGCACTCCTCGGCGCCCCCGGAGACCCGGGAGGCCAGGTGGAGCAGGACGTCGGCACCCTCGCAGAGCGCGGCCAGCGCCGCCCCGTCGGCGAGGTCGCCCGGCACCCAGACGGCCGGGCCGCGCCCGTCCGGCACTGCGCGGGCCAGCGCGCGCACCCGCGCGCCGCGGGCGGTCAGGGCGGCCAGCACCGCGGAGCCTATGAAGCCGGTCGCCCCGGTCAGCGCGACCGTGGTGCGCTCCGGGTGCCGCCGTCCCGCCGCCATGCCGCACCCCTCGCCGTCCCACCGTGTCGCCGTATCGGCGTGTCCCGTGTCGCCGTATCGGCGTGTCGCCGTCGACCGGCCGGTCAGTCTATCCAGCCGCCACCCGCCCGGCGGCCACCCGTACGGAGGGGGCGGGGCACGGCCCGAGGTAAGGCCCACCTAGGCTGTAGGCCAAGCAAAACGGGCGAACCGGACCCCCTCCAGGGGCCACCAGGACGGAAAGCAGGGCCCCCCGATGGGCGACGGAATGTCAGGCATGCACCACCACGGCGGGATGACCCAGCTAGGCCCGTTCACCTTGTCCAACGTCTGGACCTGGTCCCCCGACTGGGTGTTCCTGCTGGGCGGCCTGGCCGCCCTGGCGCTGTACGCGGCGGGCGTGGTCCGGCTCCACCGGCGCGGCGACCGCTGGCCGGTCGGCCGGATGGTCGGCTGGGCGGCCGGTGTCGGCAGCCTGATCCTGGTCACCTGCACCGGGCTGAACGACTACGGCATGGTGCTGTTCAGCGCACACATGATCCAGCACATGGTGCTGTCCATGCTGACGCCGATCCTCCTGCTGCTGGGCGCCCCGATCACGCTGGCGCTGCGCGCCCTGCGGCCGGCCGGCCGGGGCCGCCCGCGCGGGCCGCGCGAGCTGCTGGTGGCGCTGCTGCACAGCCGGTATGTCCGGGTGATCTCGCACCCGGCCTTCACCATCCCGATGTTCATCGCGAGCCTGTACGGGGTCTACTTCACCCCGTTGTTCGACTTCCTGATGCAGTACCGCGCCGGGCACATCTTCATGATGGTGCACTTCCTCCTCACCGGTCTGACCTTCTTCTGGCCGATCATGGGCGTGGACCCGGGCCCGCACCGCCCCAGCCATGTGATGCGGATCATCGAGCTGTTCATGGGCATGCCGTTCCACGCCTTCTTCGGCGTGGCCGTGATGATGGCCAGCCACCCGCTGGTCACCACCTTCACCGTGGAGGGCTCGCCGCCGGGCACCGACCTCCTGGAGGACCAGAAGCTGGCCGGCGGCATCACCTGGGCGTTCGGCGAGATCCCGACCGCGATCGTGCTGATCGCGCTGGTGTACCAGTGGATGCGCTCCGAACAGCGGCAGGCCCGCCGCAGCGACCGCGCCGAGGAGCGCAGCGGCGACGCCGAGCTGGAGGCGTACAACGCCTACCTGGCCTCGCTGCACAAGCGCGGCCCGGGCCCGGCGGCCCCCGCCGCCCCGGCCTCCCCCGCCGCCACTGTCACCCCCGTCACCCCCGTCACCCCGGCGGCCGACGTCGGCTGAGCCCGCCGCCGCCTGCACCACGGAACCCCCGTCCCCTGGAAACCGCCCAGTGGAACGGGGGTTCCGCCGTATACGTTCGGACGGTATGCACGCTCTGCTGATCGTCGCCGTCCTGCTCGGCGGGTACGTCCTGCTCTGGCTGCTCGGCTTCCTCGGCTGCGCGCTGCGGCAGGGGCGCCGCCCCACCCCCGTCGGGGCGGACTACCTGGTCGTCCTCGGCGCCGCCCTGGACGGCTGCGAGCCCGCCCCGCCGCTGGCGGCCCGGCTGGACGCCGCGCTGGAACGTTTCGCCGCCGAGGAGGCCGCCGGGCACGCGCCGCTGCTCCTGGTCACCGGCGGGAAGGGCCCGCACGAGGAGTGCACCGAGGCCGCCGCGATGGCCCGCTACCTGACCGCCCGGGGCGTCCCGGCCGATCGGATCCGGCGCGAGGAACGGGCCGTGAACACCGTCGAGAACCTGCGTTTCAGCGCGGCGCTGATGGCCGCCGAACGGCCCGGCTACCGGTGCACGGTCGTCACCAGCGGCTTCCACACCGCCCGCACCGCGCTCGCCGCCCGCCGGGCCGGCGCCCCCGGCCGGGTGGTCGGCGCGGACGGACTGCTCGCCCACGGCCCGTACGCACTGCTGCGGGAGGCGGTCGGCACGGCACTCGCATACCCGCGCGCCAACGCCGCCGCCCTCCTGCTCCTCACGGGCACCGGAGCCCTCCTCGGCTAGGCCCCGGACCCGGCGGCTGCTACTGGAGCCTCCACTGCTGGTTCCAGCCGCTGTCGCACGTCCAGACGCCCAGGGCCTTGGCGTCCTCGTCGTAGGTCAGGCAGTCCTGGTCGGTGATCCGGATCCGGTACTGGCCGTCGCCCTGCGCGACGAGCTGCCACTTCTGCTCGTCGGCGCCGGTCCACGGCTTGGCGTCGGCGACGTAGCCCTTGGTGTTCTCGGTCAGCGCGAGGCCGGACACGGCGCTGGTGATCTTGTAGCGGCCGTTGCCCAGCGCGGTGAACTGCCAGCCGGTGTTCTTGGGGCCGCTGGTGCCGGCGAGGATCGAGGGGCCGGAGGCAGCCCCGGTGGCCACCGGGCCCCGGCCGGTCTTCACCTTCGGGTACAGCAGCCCGGTCACGGCGTCACCGCCGCCACCGCCGCCCTGGTGCGCGGGCACACCGGGAGTGGCGGTCCCACCCGTACCGACGCCCGGCACCGTACCGGGCTTGGCCGGGACGCCCGGGGTGGCAGTCCCGCCCGTACTGACGCCCGGCACCGTACCGGGCTTGGCCGGGACACCCGGGGTGGCGGTCCCACCGGTGCCGACGCCCGGCACCGTACCGGGGATGCCGGGAGTGACGGGAACGCCCGGGGTGCCAGGGGTCCCCGCGATGTCGGCCGGGATCTCGCGGGCCGGGAAGTGGATGATCCGCTTGCTGTCGTAGCAGCGGATCAGCACGCAGGACCGGGAGGTGGTCACGGTCCGGTCCGAGTCGCTGCCGACGAAGGCCCAGTTCCCGTAGCCGCCGTCGCCCTTGTTGGTGAAGGTCGACTCGCCCGCGAAGACCCAGATCCGGAAGTCGTCGTAGCCGGTCGGGCCGCCCTCGCTGTCGTGGTGCTCCAGCTTGACGGTCTGGTCGATCAGCACCCCGCGCATGTCCGCCTCGTAGACGTTGCGGAACCAGAGGGTGTCGTACAGGTCGGTGCCGTCGTACTTGAACACCATCACATTGAACCCCGGTGCGGCGGCGCTCAGTTGGCCGGCCATCCCCTGGGTGAACGCCGCGTTGTCGGCCTGCGCGGTGAGGGCCGCGCTGCGGAAGCCCCCGATCATGGCGCCGATGGAACTGATCAGCGCGCTGTAGCAGTTGCCGTTGCCGATGTTGGCGGGCCCGCCGACGCCCGGCTCGATGCCCGGGCAGTCGGTCGCCGCCGAGGCCTGCTGCGGCACGGCCATCAGGCCGGTCGAGGCCAGGGCCGCCAACAGGGTTCCGGCGACGGCCCGTTGGGTCGCCCTGGCCGTCCGGCGGGAGGAAGCGCGCATGCTGAAGTGCCCCGATCATTCGGCGAGGTGGCGTCCGTCTGCGGATCCGCAGCGGAGAACGGTCCTCCGGATGCTAGGGCCGCTCACCGGCACCACCCGTGATCTTGACGGCTCCCTGACGAAC
>NZ_JBHWIJ010000456.1:0-4367 GCF_042732255.1 Kitasatospora sp. NPDC059803
GCGTCTGACAGTTTTTTTTTTTGATTGTTTTTTGTTTACCCTCCCCGCCGCCCGCCGCCCCGTGGTGTCTTCCCCCGGGCGGGCGGGGGCCCGCGGACGGTTGTCAGGCGGGTACCGCCTCGGTGTAACGGCTGGAGCGCGCCTTGCGGCCGCGGTCAGCCCTGCTGGGCCGACTTGCGGCGGCGCAGCGCCACGAGGGTGCCGACACCGGCGAGCAGCACGGCGCCGCCGGCCACGGCGATGGCGGTGGTGTCGTCACCGCCACCGGTCTGGGCCAGGGCCTTGTCGCCGTTGTCGGCGGCGGCCTTGGCCTTGGTGACGGCGGCCGGGGTGAGCGGCGGCGGGGTGAGGGTCGGGACGGCCACCGGGAAGTCGATCGGGCCGGCGGTGTCGCCGTTGCCGTCGGCCGGGGCCGGGGCGGAGGTCGACGCGGAGGCGGAGCCGGACGGCTCGCCCGTGGTCGGGGTGGTCGGGGTGGTCGGCGGGACCGAGGGCGACGGCGTGGTCGGTTCGGCGCTCGGGGTGGCCGAAGTGGAGGTGGTGGCCGTGGCCGTGGCCGTGGCGGTCGGCGACGTGCTCGCGGTCGCCGAGTGGGAGGGCGTCGGCGAGGTGGAGGTGGTCGGCGAGTGGGAGGCCGTCGGCGAGGTGCTCGCGGTCGGGCTGGGCTTGCCGGTGTGGGTCGGGGTGATGGTCGGGCTCGGCTTTCCGCCGCCGCCCGCCTTGATCACGAAGCCCGCGCCGCGGACGCCGTCGCAGCTGAGGTGGCCCCCGTCGACCGGCGCGTGGGTCTCGTCGTCGAGCTCGGCGGAGAACACCACCGGGACGACGCCGGCCCGGCCGAGCGGCGCCTCCGAGGCGAAGGAGACCCGGACCTTGATCGAGAAGCTCTTGCCGCGGTTCACGACGAGCAGGTCGTCGTCGGTGGGGTTGCCGTCCTGGCCGAGGGCGCCGAGCAGGGTGAGGACGGACTTGTCCTTGTCCTCGCCGCCGTCGGCGGCGACCGAACCGGTCTGCCACTGGCCGCCGGGCAGCTGGTACTGGACCTTGAGGTCCTTCGCCTTGAGCGAGCCCGCCTTGTTCTTGAACTTGAGCAGCGGGAGGAAGAGGAAGTCGTGCTTCGTCGAGTTGTCGATCTTGAAGGTGAAGTCGCGGGCGTCGCCGCCGGCGATGAAGGTGCCGGGCACGCCGTTCACCGAGAGGTCGAGGCTCTGGTGGGAGGCCTTGCCGGCCGCCTGGGCGGCGGCGGACGGGGAACCGGTGGTGCCGACGGCCATGGCGCCCTGGGCGCCGGACAGCACGAGCGAGGACGCGAGCGCGGCGACGCCGGCAAGGGCAAGACTGCGACGTATGGACAAGGGAGACCTCACGGAAGAGTCCGGGCGAGGCCCGGGGCGCGGCGGGGCGGGCGGCCGTGGACGCCTCGAACCCCTCGCGAAGCTTGAAAGTCCGACGGAGATTACCGAAGGATCCGGCCACTCCGGAAGGCGGGTGTCACGCTGGGGACCGCTCACGGGACGGGAGTGCCCGAATCGCCCAATTCCGTCCTGCAGTAAGGCTTTTGCTCTTTGCCGAAAGATGACCGGAGAGTGACGGGTACACGCCCGGAGGACCGTATCGCACGGCCTCACGTGGCGTGAAGCGATCGGTTGTGTGAACGTCTGGTGAGCGCCCGCGTGACCGCCCGCCGGAACGCGTGCGCGGGCTCAGCCCGTGAAGAAGGACTTGGCCGCGATCAGCGCCCGCTCGTCGCGCAGCACGTCCCCGGGGCGGGTGCCGTTGCCGAGCAGCGCGCCGCCCCAGCGCATCCCCATGTACTCGGCCGTCAGCCGGAGCGTGCCGATCAGCGGTTCGGCCTTGTCGTCCTCGGTGGCGAGGGCGGTGACGCCCCAGATGGTGCCGCCGCGCATCCGGGCACGGAAGTCCGCCCCGGGCTGCCGGAGCCAGGACGACCAGTGGTCGAGGTAGAGCTTCGCGCTGGTCGGCAGCGAGTACCAGTACAGCGGTGCGACGAAGACCAGGTCGGTGGCCGCCGACGTGGCGTCCAGCAAGGTCCGTTCATGACCGACCGGCTCGGGGTAGCGGCCGTCCCCGACGTGCCGCAGGTCCTCGAAGGGCGGCAGCGGGTGCTCGCTCAGCCGCAGCCAGCGCTGCTCCGACCCGGCCGGCAGGCTCGCCTCGGCGGCCAGCCGGGCGAGTTGCTCGGAGTTGCCGCCGGCACGCGAACTGGCGTCGAGGAACAGAAAGGTGCGCGGCGCCTCGGCGCCGGCCGGCTGGTCGGCCATCGGAACTCCCCCGGTCGGTGGTGCGGATGGAGGTGCGAGCACCCCCCGCACCCCGGTTATTCCATGTCCGGGGCCCGGGAGTTCACTCAGGCGGGCAGGCCGGCCCGGCGCCGGGCGACGGCCGCGACGGCCGCCCAGTCCTTGTCCGCGTCGCCGTGGGCCAGCGCGTCCAGGAAGGCGTCCCGCAGGATGCCGCCGAACGGGAGCGGGACGTTCCGCGCGGCCCCGGCCTCCAGGGCCAGGCCGACGTCCTTGAGTCCCAGCGGCAGTCTGAACCCGGCCGGCTCGTAGCGGCGTTCGGCCACCATCGCCCCGTAGCCGGAGTAGACCGGCCCCGGGAACAGCGTGCCGGTGAGCATCTCGACCAGGTCGGTCGGCCGGACGCCGTGGGCCTCGGCCAGGCTGCACGCCTCGGCCATCGACTCGATCGCGCAGGCCAGCAGGAAGTTGGTGCTGATCTTGGCGGTGTTGGCCTGTCGCGGGCTCGCACCGAAGTGCCAGGTGCGCTCCCCCATCGCGGCGAACAGCGGTTCCGCGCGGGCCAGCAGCTCCGGCGCGCCGGCGGTCAGGATGTTCAACCGGCCGGGGGGCGCGTGCGGGGGGCGGGGGGGGTCGGGGGGGGGGCGGGTTGCGGTGGCGGGGTCGGGGGGGTGCCCCCGGGCGCGCCGCGGGCGGCCCGCCCCAGGACCGGGGCGGCCAGGTAGCCGATGCCGTGCTCGGTGTGCAGCACCTCGGCGCGCTCGGCGAGCCCGACAGAGACGCTGGCCATGTTGACGTGCAGGGTCGTCGCGGCTCCCGCGAGCAGGGCGGGATCGAGCAGCAGCCGTTCGACCGCCTCGTCGTTGGCGAGCATGGAGACCACGGTGTCGGCGGCGTACACCTCGGCGAGCGTGCCGGCCGCCTCGGCGCCCTCGGCCACCAGGGCGGCCACCGGCTCGGGCGAGCGGTTCCAGACCCGGACGGCGTGGCCGGCCCGCAGCAGGCTGCCGGCCATGCCCCGCCCCATCGCGCCCAGCCCCACGAAGCCGATCGTCGCCCCGGCCATCGCACACTCCCGTCGCCGTCACCGTCACCGCATTGCGGATGACTGTACGTCAGGAGACGGTGGCCCCTGCGTACTGGACGGACTCACGCGCAGGCGCGCTCCGGCAGCCGGACGCGGCCGCGCTCCAGCTCGGTGACCACCCGGTGGCTCAGCAGCTCGTACTGGGCCTGGAGCCGGCCGGGGCGGGCCGGGCGGGCGACCGGACGGCCGGGGCTGACCAGTTCGTCCGGCCCGAACTGCTCGCGGGTGAGGTCGATCTCGATGCCGGTGGCGAAGCGGTTCCACCAGTGCAGATCCGTCCGGATCCCGCCGACGTGCACCTCGCCCATCATCAGCTCGCCGCCCAGCAGGTCGTGCACCACCATCGCCGTCACCCCGCACTGGCCGCGGGCGGGATTGTCGGGACGCCAGTGGGCCAGATCCTCGGGCGCACAGGTGTCGACACCCCAGGAGGAGCGGATCGCACGTTCGATGTCGTTGAGGGTCCACGCCGTCATACCGGGAAGCCTGCCATGCACCACTGACAGTGGCACCGGCTTTTCAGAGGGCCACCCCGTGTTCTGCGGAGACCTTCTCGATCTTCACCCGAACGAGCAGTTCCCCCGGCACGCCGTTCCGGGCCCCGTACTGCTCCGCGACGTCCTCCCCCATGTACCGGGCGGCGATCCGGGTGGCCCAGGCGCGCACCTCGGCCAGGTCCTCGCTCAGCCGGGCGGTGCCCTGCACGAGGACGTACGCGAAGGGCGGCCGGTCGTCGTCCACGCAGATCATCACCCGGCCGTCGCGGGCCAGGGTGCGGCCCTTGACGGTGCCCGCACCGGTGTTGAAGACGAGCTCGTCGCCGTCCAGCAGGAACCAGACCGGCGCGACGTGCGGGCGGCCGTCGGCCCGGGTGGTGGCGAGCTTGGCGGTGCGGGTGCCCTCGGAGAGGAACGCCCGCCACTGGTCATCGGTCATCGTCGGCATACCGCCCATCCTGGCCGGGGGGGGGGGGCGGCCCCCCCGCGCCGCCGCGGGGGCGGGGGGGCGGGGGGGCGGCG
>NZ_JBHWIJ010000457.1:0-4338 GCF_042732255.1 Kitasatospora sp. NPDC059803
GGGTTCGGCCCACGGTCGTCTCCGGAGGCGGCTTTTGCACTGCGTACCGCTACCGGTACGGTCGGTCCCGCCGGGTGACGACCTCCCGGCGGGCGCACCCCGCGCACCCCGCGCACCCCGCGCACCCCGCGCACGCGCGGCACACCGGAAGGGTCAGCGATGGCGATCGCCAAGGCAGAGCGGCTGATGAATCTCGCCCTGTGCCTGATGAACACCAGACGTCCGCTCTCCAAGAAGGAGCTGCGGGAATCCATCGAGGCGTACCGCGAGGCCTGGCAGAACAGCAGCGAGGACGCCTTCAACCGGATGTTCGAGCGGGACAAGGACGACCTGCGCGAACTCGGCCTGGTGATCGACGTCGACGAGAGCGCCCTGGACGGCGAACTCGGCTACCTGGCCCGCGCCGACCGCAACCGGCTGCCCGAGATCGCGCTGGACGCCGAGGAGGCGGCCGCGCTGACCCTGGCCGCCCGGGTCTGGCAGCAGGCCAAGATGTCCGGCGCGGCCAGCGGCGCGCTGCAGAAGCTGCGTGCCGCCGGGGTGCCGTTCGCCGAGCCCGAGGGCCGGACCGCCCTGGAGCCGCGCATCCCCGCCAGGGAGGCCGCGTTCGAGCCGCTGCTCACCGCCGCCCGGGACCGCCGCCCGGTCGGCTTCGAGTACCGCAAGGCCGGCGCCGCCGCCGGCGAGCTGCGCACCGTCGAGCCGTGGGCGCTGGAGTGCTGGCGCGGGCACTGGTACCTGGCCGGGTGGGACCGCGACCGCGGCGACGCCCGGGTGTTCCGACTCAGCCGGATCACCGGCAAGGTCCGGGCCAAGGCCGGCGCCTTCCTCGGCACCGTGCCCGAGCACGTCGACGTCCGCGCCACCGTCGCCAAGTTCGCGGGCGAGGGCGCCACCGCCACCGCCACCGTCCGGGTCCGCCGGGGAGCGGGCTTCCCGCTGCGCACCAAGGCGCTGAGCAGCGCGCGGGTGGACGACGGCTGGGACGAGCTGGAGATCCCGTACGGCAACGGGCTGGGCGCCGACCTCGCCGAGTTCGGGCCGGACGTGCTGGTGCTCGGGCCCGAGGAGCTGCGGGCCGACGTGATCGACCGGCTGCGGGCCGTGGCCGGGCTGGACGTGGTGAACGGAAGCGGAGGGGTTCAGGCGTGAGCAACGCGATCGACCAGACGCGGCGGATGCTGTCGCTGGTCACCTACCTGCGCGAGCGCCCCGGCGCCGAGGTGGCCGAGGTGGCCCGCGCGTTCGGGATCTCCGAGCGCGAGCTGATCGGGGACCTCAACGTGCTGCCGATGTGCGGCACCAGCTTCCGCGGCGGCGACCTGCTCGACATCGACACCGACGGCGAGCGGATCTGGTGGCACAACGTCGACGACGTGGCCCAGCCGCTGCGCCTCGCCGCCGACGAGGCCACCGCGCTGCTGGTCGCCGCCCGTGCGGTGGCCGGGCTGCCCGGCCTGCGGGCCGGCGACCGGGAGGCGCTCACCCGGGCCGTCGTCAAGATCGAGAACGCGGCGGGCGAGAGCGCCGCCGGCAGCGCCCGGGTCGGCGTGACCTTCGAGGCGGAGGGCCACGTGTTCGCCGACATCGACCGCGCGCTCAGCGAGGGGCGCCGCCTGTGGCTGCGCTACTACTCGCACGGGCGCGGCGGGATGACCGAGCGCGAGGTCGACCCGATCCGACTGCTCACCGAGGGCCACACCTACCTTGAGGCCTGGTGCCGCACCTCCGAGGACCACCGGATGTTCCGGCTGGACCGGGTCGCCGAGATCCGGGTGCTGGACGTCCCCGCCGACCCGCCCCGGCGCGAGCCGCGCGATCTGAGCGGCGGGCTGGTCAACCCGTCCGCGGACGACCCCGAGGTGGTCGTCGAGGTCTCCTCCGGCGGGCGCTGGGTGGCCGAGTACTACACCCACGACCGGGCCGAGGAACTGCCCGACGGCGGGCTGCGGATCACCCTGCGCAGCGCCGACCCCTCCCAACTGCGCCCGCTGGCGCTGCGGCTGGGCCGGGACGGCCGGATCGTCTCGCCGCCCGGGCTGGCCGGGCAGGCCCGTGCGGCCGCCCTGGAGGCGCTGGCCGCGTACGGGGAGCAGACCGTCGCCGACGGGGAGGGGCGGGTCTGATCGGTGGAGCCCGGGACCAGATTCAAGGTGTACTGCTCCGAGTGCCGGGAGAAGGTCGAGCTCCCGGCGGAGGAGTTCCGGCTGACCCTCGGTCGGACCCCGGCCCAGGCGCACTACAGCTTCGGCTGCCCGCTCTGCGGGGCGGCGGTGCGCAAGCCGGCCGGGGAGAAGATCGTCGCGGCGCTCGTCGGGGCCGGGGTCCGCACCATGCGGCTCGTCCCGGCCGAGGGGTAGCGGGCGCTCTCCTGCGGACCGGGCCGGGGGGCCGGGCCCGATAGGGTGGGCGCATGTCCTGGATGCTCGTCGCCGCCGTCCTGCTCGCCACCGCGGGCCTGCTGGTCCTCGGGGTGCTCGCGATCCGGCTCTGGCTGGACGTGCGGGCGCTGGCCAAGGGCGTGGACGCGGCCTCGCGGGCGCTGGCCGAGGTGGCGGGGGAGCTGGCGGAGGCCGTACCGGGGCGGTAGGGCCGTCCGGTGGCACCCCTCGGGTGGTGCCCGCCGGGTGAGGCCGTCCGGTGGTGGCCGTCCGGTTGTTCCCGTTTGGTAGCGCCCGTTTGGTAGCGCCTGTTCGGTAGCACAGGAGGGCCGTCGGTGGTACGGGGGCTGCTGCGGGGAGGCGGGGGCGGGTTACGCTCTCAGATGGCTCCTGCAGATGGCTCCTGAACTGCGAACCGGGGCCGCTGTCCTGTTCGGGCGGCCGTCGTCGTGGCGTCATCCGCAGCGGTTACCATCCGCGGCGGGGGGCCCGACGGGTCGCCATGAGTGAAGGTTGGTCGCGCAATGCGCATCTCGATGACCGCGATCGTGGTGGTCGTGATTTTCGCCGTCCTGCTGTTCGGCGCCAAGCGGCTGCCCGACCTGGCTCGCTCGCTCGGGCAGTCGATGCGGATCCTGAAGAGCGAGACCAAGGCCATGCGCTCGGACGGCGCCGAGGAGGACGCCGCCGCGACGCCGCCTCCGGCGCCCCGGGTCGACGGCGGTTCGGCGACGACCGCGGCCAGGACCATCCAGGCCGCTCCGGGCGCCTCGGGCACCGCCCGCCCGGTGGCCGAGCCCGCCGCCGGGCCGTCCGCGGCCGACAGCGACCGCCCGCGCTGAGCGCGGCGCACGTGACGAACGCGACCACGGAGGCCCGTCGACCGGCGGGCCTCGACGCACGAGTTGAGGACCGGGGTTGAGCAAGCTCTCCAAGGCGTCGAAGGCGTCCAAGGATCCTGAGGGGCGGATGGCCCTCACCGACCACCTGCGGGAACTGCGCAACCGCGTGGTCAAGTCGGTCCTGGCGATCGTGGTGATCACCATCGTGGCGGCGATCTACCACAGGCAGATCGAGAACTTCCTGCTGGAGCCGCTGCCGCGCTGCACACCGGAGACCGCCAACCAGTTCAAGGGCAAGTGCGCCCAGGTCTCCAACATCGGTCTGACCGCCGGTTTCACCTGGATGCTCAAGGTGTCGCTGACGGCCGGTGTGGTCGCGACCGTGCCGATCTGGCTCTACCAGGTCTGGGCCTTCGTGGCACCCGGTCTGCACCGGCACGAGAAGAAGTACGCCGTCATCTTCATGCTGTGCGGGGCGCCGCTCTTCCTGGCCGGTGTGGGCTGCGCCATCCTGGTGCTGCCGACCACCGTCGACGTGCTGATCTCGTTCACCCCGGACAAGACCACGCCGATCCTGCCGCCCGAGGACTACCTCGACATCGCCACCCGGATGGTGCTGGTCTTCGGCTTGGCCTTCGAGTTCCCGCTGCTGCTGGTGATGATGAACATGGTCGGCATGGTCACCGGCAAGCGGCTGCTCGGCTGGTGGCGCGGCATGGTCATGGGCATCACGGTCTTCGCCGCCTTCGCCACCCCGAGCGCCGATCCGGTGAGCATGCTCACGCTGGCCGCGCCGATCTGGGCGTTCTACTTCCTCGCGGTGGGCATCGCGATCTTCAACGACAGGCGCAAGGAGCGCCGCAACCCCGACGCCGGGCTGAGCGACGAGGAGGCCTCGGAGCTGGACCTCTCGGTGCAGCCGGTGGCCGGTACGGAGATGGTCCAGGCCTCGGCCGCGCCGACGGCCGGCGCCCCGGTGCCCGCCGCCCGTCACGAGCAGATCGACGACATCACCTGAGCCGGTAGCGCACCCTGAGGCCCCGGCCCCCCCCCCGCCGCCGGGGGGCCGGGGGGGGTTGGGGGGCCGCCCCCGGGTGGGCGGGCGTTTTTTTTTG
>NZ_JBHWIJ010000458.1:0-314 GCF_042732255.1 Kitasatospora sp. NPDC059803
GAGTGTGCCCCTTGAGGGCGTTGCCCGCGCCCCGGGCCCCGGGGGGGCGCTGGGGGGCCCGTTCGCGGTCAGTGCCCGCGGGCGATCCAGTCCGGCAGGGCCGGGGCCTCGGCGCCGATGGTGGTCGGGTCGCCGTGGCCGGTGCGGACCACCGTCTCGGCCGGGAGCGACAGCAGCCGCTCGCGGATCGAGTCGATGATCGTCGGGAAGTGCGAGAACGACCCGCCCGGGGGGCCCGGGCCCCCCGGGGACAGGGGGTCGCGCGGGTATAACGGGGCGATCTACCGCGCGTAAAAGCAGAACCCGCCCCCGGC
>NZ_JBHWIJ010000458.1:324-4292 GCF_042732255.1 Kitasatospora sp. NPDC059803
GTGTTCCCCTGGGGGACGTTCGCGGTGAACGCGGTCGGCTGCATGGTGCTCGGCCTGGTGACCGGGGCGGTGGCGGCGGGGGCCGCGGGCCCCCCCGGCCAGGTGGTGGGGGGGGCGGGGCGGTGGGGGGGGCGGCCCCCTGTCGCGGCGGGGCGCTACTCCAGCCGCTGGGGTATCGTGTCGATGATCGTCGGGAAGTGCGACAACGACCGGCCGGTCGCGCCCGGGCCCCCGTGGAACAGGGTGTCGCCGGTGAAGACGGTGCCGAGCTCCGGCGCGTACAGGCAGACCGCGCCCGGGGCGTGGCCCGGGGTGTGCAGGACGGTCAGCTCGGTGCCGGCGACCTCGATCCGCTGCCCGTCGGCGAGTTCGCCGTCCGGGAGGCGCTCGGGGTGGGTGAGCTTCCACAGCGGCAGGTCGTCCGGGTGCAGCAGGATCGGCGCTCCGGTGCGGGCCGCGAGGGCCGGGGCGGCGTCGATGTGGTCGTTGTGCGCGTGGGTGGAGACGATCGCCAGCAGCCGGCGCCCGCCGAGCGCGGCCTCGATCGCGTCGGCGTCGTGCGCGGCGTCGATCACCACCGCCTGCTCGTCGTCGCCGACGATCCAGACGTTGTTCTCCACCTCCCAGCTGCCGCCGTCGAGTTCGAAGGTCCCGGCCGTCACCAGCCGGTCGATCCGCGCGTTCACAGGACCACGACCGAACGGAGCACGTCGCCCTGGTGCATGCGCTCGAACGCCTGCTCCACCGCGTCGAGTTCGATGGTCTCGGTGACGAACGCCCCGAGGTCCAGGCGGCCCTGGAGGTGGAGGTCGATCAGCATCGGGAAGTCCCGCGAGGGCAGGCAGTCGCCGTACCAGGAGGACTTCAGCGCGCCGCCGCGGCCGAACACGTCGAGCAGCGGCAGCTCCAGCGTCATCTCCGGCGTGGGCACGCCGACCAGGACGACGGTGCCGGCCAGGTCGCGGGCGTAGAAGGCCTGCTTGTAGGTCTCCGGGCGGCCGACCGCCTCGACCACCACGTCCGCGCCGTTGCCGCCGGTCAGCTCCCGGATCGCCTCGACCGGGTCGGTGCTGCGGGAGTTGACGGTGTGGGTGGCGCCGAGCCTGCGGGCCGTCTCCAGCTTGCGGTCGTCGATGTCGACGGCGATGATCTTCGACGCGCCCGCCAGCCGCGAGCCCATCACGGCCGCGCCGCCGACGCCGCCGCAGCCGATCACCGCGACCGAGTCGCCGCGGCCGACGCTCCCGGTGTTGATGGCGGCGCCGATGCCCGCCATCACACCGCAGCCCAGCAGGCCGGCGACGGCCGGCGAGACCGCCGGGTCGACCTTGGTGCACTGGCCGGCCGCGACGAGGGTCTTCTCGGCGAACGCGCCGATCCCCAGCGCCGGGGACAGCTCGGTGCCGTCCAGCAGCGTCATCTTCTGCTTGGCGTTGTGGGTGTTGAAGCAGTACTGCGCGCGGCCGCGCCGGCAGGCGCGACACTGGCCGCACACCGCGCGCCAGTTGAGGACGACGAAGTCGCCCGGCTCGACCTCGGTGACGCCCTCGCCGACCGACTCGACGACGCCCGCCGCCTCGTGCCCGAGCAGGAACGGGAACTCGTCGTTGATGCCGCCCTCGCGGTAGTGGAGGTCGGTGTGGCAGACCCCGCAGGCCTGGATTTTGACCACCGCCTCGCCCGGCCCCGGGTCCGGCACCACGATCGTGGTCACCTCCACGGGCGCGCCCTTGGCGCGCGCGATGACTGCCTTGACCTGCTGGGCCATCCGATTCCACCTCCGTCGGCCGATGCGGCTCTGCACCGGCGTGACCTGCGACAAACGACTGCCCACGAAGCGTAGCGCCCGTAGCGACGGGCGCCGACGGGGCGGGCCCGGTGATCCGGCTCACCGCACCGGCCGCAAAGGCGTCATATGCCGTCGAGATATCCGCCGGACCCCCCGGCACGGCCCGCAGGGCAGGGCGCGCGGGCGCCGCCGAGCGCCCGTCAGCGCGCCTCGAAGTGCCCGGAAAGGAGCGCCGTTGGCTGGAAGTGCCGCTGACGCGCGCACCGCCGCCCACGTACGGTCGTAGCAGAAGCGGTCCACGCGACCACGCTCAGCACATCCGCCCCACCCGACGGTGCGCCACCGCGCGCCGTCCGCGCCGAGGCGTACCGACCGTACGCCGTCGCACGATTCGCGCCATCCCCCGTTCCGGTCCGCGTTCGCCTTCGCTTCCGCCTTCGATCCGCCGTTCGTCCCACCTGATCCGCCGTTCGTCCCGATCTGCCGTCCCACCCGATCCGCCGTTCGTCCCGGTCCGCCGAACCCGGCCCGGGCCGAGCCGCCCGCCGGCCCGCCCCACCCGTCCCCGCACCATCCCGGTTCCACCCCCCGTCGGGCCGTCACGTACGGCCCCCCGCCCTGGAGTCTGGAGTACGGATGTCCGCCGAGAACAGTGCGACCGGTGCCGGAACCGGCACCGTCCCGCTCATCCCGATGCACTGCCTGCGCCGCCTGGAGCCCGGCCCGCCCCGGCTCGCCGCGCTGCCGACCGGCACGCCCGTCTGGCTGGTCAGCCGCCACGCGGACGTGCGGCAGGTGCTGACCGACCCGCGCCTGGGCCGCGCCCCGCTGTACGCGCCGGACGCGCCGCCGATCACCCTCGTCCCGAACATCCTCGACAGCCCGCAGGGCCTGCTGAACATCGACGGCACCGAGCACCAGCGGTTGCGCCGCACCGTGCAGCGGGCCTTCACGCCGCGCGCCATCGCCCGCTGGCGGCCCTGGGTCGCCTCGGTGGTCGAGGCCCTGATCGACGAGATGATCGACCACGGCTCCCCCGCCGACATCGTGGCCGGTTACAGCCGCAAGCTGCCGGTCCAGGTGATCACCCGGCTGATGGGGCTCGACAACCTGGACGGCAAGAAGCTCTCGCACTGGAGCGACCACGCGCTCTCGGCCACCGCCTACACGGCCGAGGAGATCGCCACCGCCATGGCCGAGTTCGCCGGCTTCGGCGCCGCGGTGATCGCCGAACGCCGCGCCGACCCCGGCGAGGACCTGGTCAGCAGCCTGCTGGCGGCCGCGGCCGAGGACGGTTCGATCGCCGAGGAGCAGTTGGTCACGCTGGTCATCGGCCTCGTCGTGGCCGGCCACGAGACCACCATGACGAGCCTCGGCAACGCGCTGGTCTACCTGCTCACCGAGGACCGCGAGGCCTGGCAGCGGCTCGCCTCCGACGAGGCCAGCGCGACCGCCGCGACCGAGCAGATCCTGCGCGCCGTCCCGCTCGGCGACGGCCAGCACCTGCCCGGCCTGCTGCGCCGCACCATCGAGGACGTCGAGATCGGCGGGGTGGTCATCCCGGCGGGCAGCGTCGTCGCCGCCGACACCGTCGCCGCCAACCAGGACCCGACGGTCTTCACCGGGGACCTGCTCACCGAGCTGTTCTCCCCGCTGGCCGCGCCGATGCTGACCTTCGGCGCCGGACCGCACCACTGCCTGGGCGCCTGGCTGGCCCGGATGGAGCTCGAACTCGCCCTGCACCGCCTGGCCCGCCGGCTGCCCTCGCTGCGCTTGACCGGGCCGGTCGAGGAGATCGACTGGCGGCGGGGCCTGCTCACCCGCAGCCCCGAGACCCTCCAGGTCGCCTGGTGACGGCCACGCCGGGGACGGGCGCCGACGCGGTGGTGGTCCGGGTCGACCGGGACCGCTGCATCGGCTCCGGGATGTGCGCCCTGAGCGCCCCCGGCTCGCTGGCGCTCGGCGCCGACGGGCTGGCCGAGCCGGTGGCCGACTACGCGGCCGACGGCGCCGAGCTGACGGAGGCACTGGCCGACGCGGTCGACTTCTGCCCGGTCGAGGCGCTGACGCTCTACTCGGCCGCGGGCGGCTACCGGATCGCCCCGGCGGAGTGACCGCGGCCCCCGGGGGGCGGGCGCCGCCCCCCGCGGGGGGGCGCGGGGGGGGGCCCGCCAGATGA
>NZ_JBHWIJ010000459.1:0-4288 GCF_042732255.1 Kitasatospora sp. NPDC059803
ACCCACCCCCCCCCACACACACTGCGCCCCCCCCCCCCCCCGCGGGGGGGCCAGAACCCAACATCTTCATCAGTCTTCTAGGGAACCGGGCGGAGGGTGACCGGTCTGGGGGTGAGGGCGCGCAGCACCAGGTCGATCCGGATCCTGGCGGCCCCGGCGCGCTGGAGGGCGGCGGCGACCGCCCGCAGTTCCTCGGGGCCGGTGCAGGCGAGGCGGAGCTCCAGGTCGGCGTCGCCGGCGAGGGAGAGTCCGCCCTGGACGGCCGGGTGCTCGGCCGCCAGCCGGTCGAAGTCGAGCGGGACCGGCCCGTAGCTGACCCGGGCGAGCGCGTGCAGCGCCCGGGCCGGTTCGGGTGGTTCCGGTTCGGGGTCAGGGTCTTCGGGGACCAGCTGGAGGGCGGTCACCGGTGCTGGAGCTGTGCGGTCGGGGCGGGGGCGAGCGGGGTGGCGGGTGCGGTGACGGGCGGGGCGACCAGGCGCGGGTCGAGGACGAGGGTGTCGATGCCGAGGGGGGCGGTGAGCGCGCGCAGGGCGGGTTCACCGAATTCGGTGAAGGCCTGGTCCGGCCCGAAGAGGGCGGCGAGCGACTCGGGGCTGGAGAAGCCGACGGCGCAGCGGCGGCCGTCGCGCAGGCGGAAGAGGCGGAGGGCGGTGGTGGTGCCGGTACTGGAGACGGTGACCGGAACGTGCCAGACGACGCGGGCCATGCGAGTGCTCCCGGGTGGGGTGGTGGTGCCTGCCGGAACTGCTGCTTCGACGCTAGGCCGGGTTCCGCCGGGCGTCGCCGGTCCTGACGCGGCGTTGACCGAATGAGGTGGTGCGTTGACGCACCCCTGACGGTCGGTTCACCCGAGTGGACTAAACCACTCCCTATCATTACGTAAACATCCCTATCGGATGGTATGTTTCCTGCGGATGAGGACGTTCGAGAGGATGGTCGCAGGTGGCGCAGTACTACTCGGTGGAACAGGTGGCCGAACTGCTCGGCCTGCACGTGCGCACCGTCCGCGGCTACATCCGCGACGGCCGGCTCGCCGCGACCAGGATCGGCAAGCAGTACCGGATCGCCCGTGCGGACCTGGAGGCCTTCACCGGCGCCCCGGCCGCCCCGCCCGCACCCGTGCCCGGTGCCGGCCCGCGGCGCGCCGAGGTGTCCGCCGTCGTCCGGATCGAGAACGTCGACCGGGCCGCCGCCGACCGGCTGTCCAACGCCGTGCTGGCCGCGATCGCCGGCCCGCGCGAGGGCGGCTGGCCGCTGCACGTCGAGACCGTCCACGACGAGGAGCGGGAGACCCTGCGGCTCGTCGTCCTCGGCGATCCGGCCGACACCGCCGCGCTGCTCGGCATCGTCCACACGATGACCTCGTCCATGCACTGAGGCCTCGTCCAGGCGTTGACGCCGGCCGCGCCGGATGGCGTCGGTCACACCGGACCCGCATCGGGATCCGCATCGGATCCACAGCGAACCCACATCGACCAGGGAGAACGGCAATGTCCGAGCAGTACGCCACGACGGTCCTGCGGCTGCCCGCCGAGGGCGCGCCGATCCGCGAGGAGCAGGACGCCATGGACGTGATCGGCGACGCGTTCGGCCGCGGCGCCTCCTGGGTGGTCGTCCCCGTCGCCCGGCTGCACCCGGACTTCTTCACACTGCGCACCCGGGTCGCCGGCGGCATCGTGCAGAAATTCGTCAACTACCGCGTCGGCCTGGTGGTCCTCGGAGACATCGCCGACCACGTCGCGGCGAGCGACCCGCTGCGCGACTTCGTCCGGGAGAGCAACCGCGGCCGACAGCTCTGGTTCCTCGCCGACGAGACGGAGCTGGCGGCCAGGTTCGCCGAGGTCTGAGCGTTCTCCGCTTGCCCCGCACCCGCCCCGGGACCACGGTGGAGCTGACCGTCGGCGCGCCCCCGGGGCACCCGGCGCACGCTCCGGGGCGGGGGGAGGTGGAGCTAGGGGGCCGTGACGAGATATCTTGACGTCAAGACGTTGGAGACGTGAAGCGGAGTACCGATGACTGACTCGACCATCATCTATACGCACACCGACGAGGCTCCGGCCCTGGCGACCTACTCGTTCCTGCCGGTTGTCCAGGCATACGCCTCGACGGCGGGTGTGCGCGTGGAGACCCGCGACATCTCCCTGGCCGGGCGGATCATCGCGAGCTTCCCGGAGCGTCTCGCCGAGGGCCAGCGGATCGAGGACGCCCTCGCCGAGCTGGGCGACCTCGCCAAGACCCCGGGCGCCAACATCATCAAGCTGCCGAACATCTCGGCGTCCATCCCGCAGCTGAAGGCCGCCGTCGCCGAGCTGCAGGCGCAGGGCTACGCGCTCCCGGACTACCCGGACGACCCGCAGACCGACGAGGACAAGGACGTCCGCGCCCGTTACGACAAGGTCAAGGGCAGCGCCGTCAACCCCGTCCTGCGCGAGGGCAACTCGGACCGCCGTGCCCCGGGCTCGGTGAAGAACTACGCCAAGACCCACCCGCACCGCATGGGCGCCTGGTCGGCCGACTCCGAGACCAACGTCGCCACCATGGGCGAGAACGACTTCCGCTCCACCGAGAAGTCCGCCGTGATCGCCGCCGACGGCGCGCTGCGTATCGAGCTGGTCGCCGAGGACGGCAGCGCCACCGTGCTGCGCGAGCGCGTCCCGGTGCTGGTCGGCGAGGTCGTCGACGCCTCGGTGATGCGCGTCGCCGCCCTGCGCGAGTTCCTGACCGCCCAGGTCGAGCGCGCCAAGGCCGAGGGCGTGCTGTTCTCGGTCCACCTCAAGGCCACCATGATGAAGGTCTCCGACCCGATCATCTTCGGCCACGTCGTCCGCGCCTTCTTCCCGAAGACCTTCGCCAAGTACGGCGAGGTGCTGGTCGCCGCCGGTCTGGACCCGAACAACGGCCTCGGCGGCATCCTCAACGGCCTGGACGGCGTGCCGCACCTGGGCGCGGAGATCAAGGCCTCGTTCGAGGCCGAGCTCGCCGAGGGCCCGGCCCTGGCGATGGTCGACTCGGACAAGGGCATCACCAACCTGCACGTCCCGAGCGACGTCATCGTCGACGCCTCGATGCCGGCCATGATCCGCACCTCCGGCCACATGTGGGGCCCGGACGGCCAGGAGGCCGACACCCTCGCCGTGCTGCCCGACAGCAGCTACTCCGGCGTGTACCAGGCCGTCATCGACGACTGCCGCGCCCACGGCGCCCTGGACCCGGCCACCATCGGCTCCGTCCCGAACGTCGGTCTGATGGCCCAGAAGGCCGAGGAGTACGGCAGCCACGACAAGACCTTCGAGATCGCCGCGGCCGGCACCGTCCGCCTCGTCGACGCCGAGGGCAACGTGGTGCTGGAGCAGGCCGTCCAGCCGGGCGACATCTTCCGCGCCTGCCAGACCAAGGACCTGCCGATCCAGGACTGGGTCAAGCTGGCCGTCACCCGCGCCCGCGCCACCGGCGACCCGGCGGTGTTCTGGCTGGACGAGAACCGCGCCCACGACGCCGTCCTGATCGAGAAGGTCAAGAAGTACCTGCCGGAGCACGACACCACCGGCCTGCAGATCGAGATCAAGTCCCCGGTCGAGGCCACCACGTTCTCGCTGGAGCGCATCCGCCGCGGTGAGGACACCATCTCGGTGACCGGCAACGTGCTGCGCGACTACCTGACCGACCTGTTCCCGATCCTGGAGCTGGGCACCAGCGCCAAGATGCTGTCGGTCGTCCCGCTGATGGCGGGCGGCGGCCTGTTCGAGACCGGCGCCGGCGGCTCCGCCCCGAAGCACGTCCAGCAGCTGGTCAAGGAGAACTACCTGCGCTGGGACAGCCTCGGCGAGTTCTTCGCCCTGGCCGCCAGCTTCGAGCACCTGGCCACCAGCACCGACAACGCCCGCGCCCAGGTGCTGGCCGACACCCTGGACCGCGCCACCGGCACCTTCCTCAACGAGGACAAGTCGCCGAGCCGCCGCCTCGGCGGCATCGACAACCGCGGCAGCCACTTCTACCTGGCCCTGTACTGGGCCCAGGAGCTGGCCCGGCAGACCGCCGACGCCGAGCTGGCCCAGGCGTTCGAGGGCCTGGCCAAGGCGCTCGGCGAGCAGGAGACGACCATCGTCGACGAGCTGATCGCCGTGCAGGGCTCGCCGGTCGACCTCGGCGGCTACTACCAGCCGGACCCGGCCAAGGCCGCGGCGGTGATGCGCCCGTCCAAGACCTTCAACGAGGCGCTCGCCAACCTCGCCTGATCCCAGGGGAGTCGAAGCACCGGGAGGCTCCCGGGTCCGGTACCGGACCCGGG
>NZ_JBHWIJ010000460.1:0-4259 GCF_042732255.1 Kitasatospora sp. NPDC059803
GCCGCACCCCGAGGGGCGCGGCCGGGCCTCCGGTCGACCGTCAGGCGTCAGTGCGAGTGGCCGTGACCGTGGCCGTGGCCCGCCTCGGCCTCCTCTTCCTTCTTCTCCACCACGAGGGTCTCGGTGGTGAGCAGCAGGGAGGCGATCGAGGCCGCGTTCTCCAGCGCGGAGCGGGTGACCTTGACCGGGTCGATGACGCCGGCCTTCACCAGGTCGCCGTACTCGCCGGTGGCCGCGTTGAAGCCCTGGCCGATCTCCAGCTCGGCGACCTTGGAGGTGATGACGTAGCCCTCCAGGCCGGCGTTCTGGGCGATCCAGCGCAGCGGCTCGTGCAGCGCCTTGCGGACCACCGCGACACCGGTCGCCTCGTCACCCGACAGGCCCAGGCCGCCGTCCAGCACCTTGGCGGCGTGCACCAGGGAGGCGCCGCCACCGGCGACGATGCCCTCCTCGACCGCGGCACGGGTCGCCGAGATGGCGTCCTCCAGGCGGTGCTTGCGCTCCTTCAGCTCCACCTCGGTGGCGGCGCCGACCTTGATGACGCAGACGCCGCCGGCCAGCTTGGCCAGGCGCTCCTGCAGCTTCTCGCGGTCCCAGTCGGAGTCGGTGGCGGCGATCTCACCCTTGATCTGGGCGACGCGGCCGGCCACGGCCTCGGTGTCACCGGCACCGTCGACGACGGTGGTCTCGTCCTTGGTGATGGTCACGCGGCGGGCGGTGCCCAGCACGTCCACGCCGACCTGGTCGAGCTTGAGGCCGACCTCCTCGGAGATGACCGTGCCGCCGGTCAGGGTGGCCAGGTCGCCGAGGATCGCCTTGCGGCGGTCGCCGAAGCCCGGGGCCTTGACGGCGACCGCGTTGAAGGTGCCGCGGATCTTGTTCACCACGAGGGTGGACAGCGCCTCGCCGTCGACGTCCTCGGCGATGATCAGCAGCGGCCGGGAGGCACCGCCCTGGAGGATCTTCTCCAGCAGCGGCAGCAGCTCCTGGATGGAGGAGATCTTGCCCTGGTTGATCAGGATGTACGGGTCCTCCAGGACCGCCTCCTGCCGCTCCGCGTCGGTGACGAAGTACGGCGACAGGTAGCCCTTGTCGAACTGCATGCCCTCGGTGAAGTCCAGCTCCACGCCGAAGGTGTTCGACTCCTCGACGGTGATGACACCGTCCTTGCCGACCTTGTCGATCGCCTCGGCGATCAGCTCGCCGACCTGGGTGTCCTGGGCGGAGAGGGACGCGACGGCGGCGACGTCGTCCTTGCCCTCGATCTCGCGGGCCACCGAGAGCAGGTGCTCGGAGACGGCGGCGACGGCCTTGTCGATGCCCTTCTTCAGGGCGGCCGGGCCGGCACCGGCGGCGACGTTGCGCAGACCCTCGTTGACCAGGGCCTGGGCCAGCACGGTGGCGGTGGTGGTGCCGTCACCCGCGACGTCGTTGGTCTTGGTGGCGACCTCCTTGACGAGCTGCGCGCCAAGGTTCTCGTACGGGTCGTCCAGCTCGACCTCACGGGCGATGGTGACACCGTCGTTGGTGATGGTCGGGGCGCCGAACTTCTTGTCGATGACGACGTTGCGGCCCTTGGGGCCGATGGTCACCTTGACGGTGTCGGCCAGCTTGTTGACACCGCGCTCCAGCGAGCGGCGGGCGTCCTCGTTGAACTGCAGGATCTTCGCCATGTTCCCTATTCCCTCGGGGCTTCGGCCGGCCCACCGGCCGCCGGACTACGTGAACCAACAACCACGCCCCGGGCCCCTGTCACTTGGGACACGGATCCGGGGCGGGTCGGAACGACTTACTTCTCGATGATGGCGAGAACGTCGCGAGCGGAGAGAACCAGGTACTCCTCGCCCTGGTACTTCACCTCGGTGCCGCCGTACTTCGAGTACAGGACGATGTCACCGACGGCGACGTCGAGCGGCAGACGCTGGCCGTCCTCGAAGCGACCCGGGCCGACGGCCAGGACGACGCCCTCCTGGGGCTTCTCCTTGGCGGTGTCCGGGATAACCAGGCCGGAGGCCGTGGTGGTCTCGGCGTCGAGCGGCTGGACCACGATGCGGTCCTCAAGCGGCTTGATGGCAACCTTGCTGCTGGTGGTCACGTCCGAGCTCCCCTTCGGAGATTACGGGGTTTCTAACGGGTAGGAGCGAACCTGCGGGCCTGCCGTCGCGGGGGTCAGGCACACGTCTTCGCATTAGCACTCCCCCAGTGGGGAGTGCCAAGGACGACCATAGGCCGGTGTTAGCACTCAGTCAACCAGAGTGCCAACGGCGCGCCCGGGCATCCCGAACCGCGGGCACGGAGCCGTACACCCGTGCGACCGCCCCGCCCCACCGCGCCGGCACCGTCGGAGCCGGTGGGGCGGCCAACCCGCCAGAATGGCCCCGTGGACACCGAGAACCTCCAGCCCCTGCTGACCCCCGAGGGCCAGGCCCTGCTCGCCGAACTGCGCGAGTTCACGCCCGAGGAGGAGCTGTCGCTGGCCACCAGGCTGCGGCGGGAGCACCCGGCCGAGCTGGTCTCGGCGGCCTTCGGGCAGGCCCGGCTGCGGCAGCGGGCGCGGGCGAAGTTCGGGGCGGACGCCGACCTGATGTACTTCACGCCCAACGGCGTCGAGCAGTCCACCCGGCGCAGCGTGGCCGAGTGGCGGGCGCGCCGCTTCGCCGAGCTGGGCGTCCGCCGGCTGGCCGACCTGTGCTGCGGCATCGGCGGGGACGTGCTGGCGCTGGCCAGGGCCGGGATCGAGGTGCTGGCCGTCGACAAGGACCCGGCGGCCTGCGCCGCCACCGCCGCCAACGCGGCCGCGCTGGGCCTGACCGACCTGGTCCGGGTGCGCTGCGCGGACGTCGCCGAGGTGGACGTCACCGGCTACGACGCGGTGTTCACCGACCCGGCGCGGCGGACGGCGCGCGGCCGGGTGTTCGACCCGGAGGCGTACGCCCCGCCGCTCTCCTGGGCGATCGAGGCCGGCCGCCGGACCCCGATCGGCGCGCTGAAGGTGGCCCCGGGCATCCCGCACGAGGCCGTCCCGGCCGACGCCGAGGCGGAGTGGGTCTCCGACCACGGCGACGTGAAGGAGGCGGTGCTCTGGTTCGGCACCGGGGCCGCCCGCCCGCACCGCGCCACCCTGCTGCCGCAGGCCGCCAGCCTCACCGGCGGCGACCTGCCCGACCCGCCGGCCGGCCCGGTCGGGCGCTACCTGTACGAGCCGGACGGCGCGGTGATCCGGGCCCACCTGGTGGCCGAGGTGGCCGAGCAGGTGGGCGGCCGGCTGATCGACCCGAAGATCGCCTACCTCACCTCGGACCGGCTGGTCGCCACCCCGTACGCGCACGCCTTCGAGCTCACCGACGTGCTGCCGTTCCACATCAAGCGGCTGAAGGCGCTGCTGCGCGAGCGCGGGGTCGGCACGGTGGTGATCAAGAAGCGCGGGATGGCGATCACCCCGGAGGAGCTGCGCCGCCAGCTCAAGCCCTCCGGGCCGAACGCCGTCACGGTGATCCTCAGCCGCACCGACAACGGGCCGCTGATGATGCTCGGCCGGCCCGCCTGAGGCGGCCACGAGGCGGGCGCACGGACTACGAGGTGGGCGCCTGGATGTAGTCCTCCAGCCGGGCCACCGAGAAGCCCTGCTCCTGGATCCGGGCCAGCAGGTCGCCGAACATCTGGGTCATCGTGGCGCCCTTGAGCTCCTTCGGGCCGCGGAAGTGCGCCAGGATGATGTCGCCGGACTTCAGCTTCTTGTCCGCCGCCTGGTACTGCATGTCGTGGATCTGCATCGACTCGCGCCAGAGCACCATCGCGCGCGGGCCGCACTGCTGGACCGAGTTGTTCAGCGTCGGGGTGTTGGCGCCGTCCCCGAACGGCGGGCGGAACAGCAGCGGGGCGGTGCCGTACTGCTGGGTGAGCGCGGACTGCGCGTCGCAGATCTCGGACTTCTGCTTCTCCGCCGGGATCTTGCTCATCACCGGGTGGTCCACGGTGTGGTTCTGGATGTGGTTGCCGAGCGCCTGGAGCGGCTTGAAGTAGCCGTAGTCGTTCTTGACGATGTCCCGGGTCAGGAACATCGAGATCGGCACCTTGAGCTCGGTCAGCATCTCGACGAACTTCGGGTCCTTCTCGGCGCCGTCGTCGATGGTGATGAAGACGACCTTGTCGCTCGTCTTCACCTCGCTGAACACCGGTACGGGGCCGGTCCGTTCGAGCTTGATGGGCTTGTCCGCGGGCGGCGCGGGGGCCGGCGCCAGCGGCTTGAGGTTCCACTT
>NZ_JBHWIJ010000461.1:0-4235 GCF_042732255.1 Kitasatospora sp. NPDC059803
CGGCAACGGGAGGGGGCGGACGAGTCGGGGGGGGCGGACCGGCGGCCCCGCCGAGACGTCCGAGGTGCGCCGGCGTCAACCGGCGCGGGCGTCAGCCGCGGGCGTCAGCGGCCCCAGCGGCGGCGACGCACCCGCGACCAGCCCTCGCGCAGCCCGGTCAGCGCCTTCTGCCCGGCCGGAGTGCCGCCCAGCAGCAGCGTCGCCGGTCCGCCGACCAGCAGCACCAGGCCGCCGATCAGCGCGATCGGGAGCAGCAGGCGGGCCATGCCGGAGCGGTCCGCCGCCGGCGTGCCGGCCGCGACGGGCGCCACGGTGATCGGCTTGCCGGACGCGGAGGGGGCGGCGGCGGCCTTCGCCCCGCCGGCCGTTGCGGCGGCCGGGACGGCGGCGGATCCGCCGGTGCCGGCCGTGCCGCCGGTCGTCCCGGTGGAACCGGTGGATCCGATGGAGCCGGTGCCGCCGGTGCAGCTCGTCGCGCCGGTAGTGCCGAAGGTGTTGCCGTCGGCCGTGGTGTCCCCGGTCCCGCCGGCCGCCGTGCCGCCGTCGCTCACGGGCGCGGGCGCGGTGCCGGGAGCGGCGCCGTCCGTGGAGCCCGATCCGCCCGCCGGGGTGCCGCCGGTGCCACCGGTCGTCCCCGGGTCGGGGGTGACGGGGGGCGGGTTCGGCGGCGCGGCCTGGTTGCCGGGCAGCTTGCCGTCCTGCGTCTCCACGTGCGAGGCGGCGTCCGCCGCCTGCGCGCGCTGGGCGTTGGTCAGGGCGAGGAAGCCCTGCGCCAGCCGGCCCGGCTCGGTGCCGTACACCTGGCCGCTGGTCGTCACCGTCTTCAGGAACTTGGTGATCGCCGCCGCCTTGGCGTCGGGCACGCCCTTGGTCGGCACCATCGCGTACTGCACGCTGGTCAGCGGGTAGGCGAACTGGTCGTGGGCGTACGCCGTGTCGGCGACGCCGTACGGCAGTTGCTGGACACCCGTCGACGCGTCCACCGTCATGTCCGCCACCGCGGACTGGAAGCTGGACGTGCTGGGCGCAGCGAACCCGCCCGCCGGGTTGAGGAGTTGGGCCTCGGGGAGCGCGTAGGCCTTCGCCTGGCCGGCGTCCATGATCGAGAACAGCGTCCGGCTGCCCGGGTCCATCGGCGCGCACTGGTTGTGGCCGCCGTCGGGCTGGATGGTCGGATCGATGCAGGTCGGCTTGTTCTGCAGCAGCTTCCGCGCCACGTCACCGAGCCCCGTGGTGACCGGATTCCACTCGTACTCACGCCAGTTGCTGCGCGGCTGCGTCGTCGCCCCGACCAGCCCGGAGGAGTCCTGCCGGGCGAAGGAGTCGGTCGGGTAGCCGGAGAAGGCCGGCCGCAGGTAGTACGTGTCCACCCGCATGCCCCACGGGTCCGGCTCGCCGTCCAGGAAGCGCGCGGCGTCCGGGTCGGAGGCGATCCACGAGGTCAGCTGGTACACCAGGTCCGTCGTGCCGCCGACCACGATGGGGCTGGACTGCGAGACCGCGCAGGACGTCGGCCACTTCAGCCCGCTCTCCGGCGGCAGCGGGTTCAGCTTCAGGAACTCCTGGTCCCGGAAGATGCAGGTCGGGTTGCCCTTCACGGAGGCGATCACGCCTCCGGCGGGCGAGTACGACTGGGTGAGGAGCTTGGCCAGCAGCCGGGCGTTGAGCTTCATGTCCCTGATCTGCCGACCGGTCGACGGGTCGTCGACCACGAAGGCCACCGACACGCCAGAGGCCGACAACGGCGCGTAGACGTACGGGCGTTGCGGCGTCGACGTGTCCGGTCGGACCGTCAGGGCGACGTCCGTCGCTCCGCCGAGGAAGTCGGCCCGGGCCTGCGGCTCACCGCCGGCGGGAAGGTACTGGAAGGACAGCGGGTTGTCGCCCAGGCACAGGCCGGAACGCCACAGCTGCACGGCCCGGTTGGCCGCCTCCAGGCCCGCGGCACGGAACGCCGACGTCTGCGCCTCGCAGGCGGCCGGCGAGGGCGCGAAGGCCAGCGGCACCACGGCCCGGTTCTCCCAGGCGCACTGCTCGCCGCTCGACATGCCGTTGGCCGCGTCCTTGCCGAACACCTCGTCCGACGCGAGCTTGTATCCGGTGGTGAGATCGAGGGTGTGGTTCGTGCAGTCCACGGTCTGCTGCGGATTCGTCTGGCCGAGGCTGTCACCGCCGTAGTTGGCCTCCACCACCAGGGAACACGGGTGGGTGGCATCGCAGGCCAGGGTCGGGCTCTGCAGCCCCGTGTACAACTCGATGGTCGCGGCTCCCGAACCGTCCATACTGGTGGGGGAGATCACCATGTTGCTCGGGAAGTCCGGCGCAGGCACGTCGGTCTTCCGCTGCTGGAACCCGGCAGCCGGATCCAGCCCGTACATGGTGCTGCCGTAACAGTCGGTGACCTTTGGATCGGTGCCGCGGCACTCGTAGATCCGGACGGCGAAGAAGGAGTAGGCGTCGCCGGGCTTCACGATCGTCCTCGGCTGGCCGTTGCCGTCCGTGGTCGGGGTGAAGCCGCTCCAGGAGAGCTGGACCACCTGGTTGGTGAGGTCCTTCGACTGCGAGAGCGTGATGCTCCCCTGCTTGCCGTACGTCCCGGTGCTCGGATTCCAGAGCTTCGGCCCCTTCACCGTCACCGCGGACGACGCCGCCACCGCCTGTGGCACCGCCCCCAGGCCGATCGGCACCACCCCGAGGGCCACCACCACCGACCACACCATCGCGATCGCCGGCCATCGGCGACGCCACCACCCCGGATCCCTCCGGTCGGGTAGTCGGACTCTCATGGCGGGCACCTCCGTGCGAATCCGCGCCGCCCAGCACGCGGCGCAAGGGGGATCAGGCATGCGGACGACCGGACGGTTCCGGTACCTGACCATTGCGCCAGCCGGATATGGCCGGATCCGGTCGACAGGGTGTACGAGACCCCAACGCGGCACCCATGGAACGGAGTTGCGTCGTCCGAATGCGTACGGGCCCGCACCGGGGTGCGGGCCCGCAGATCACCCCGCGGTCATCGCGGGCCGGGGGTCAGCTGCCCGGGGTGAAGGACAGGGCGAGCGAGCCGACCGACTGGCCGCCGGTGAAGTACGTGGTGCCGAGGGCCTTGTCCAGATACTGCGCGCCCTCCGCGTCCACCTGGAGGCTGGAAGCGGTGAGGCTCTGCGTGGTGCCGGTGCGGCCGACCTGGGTGTCGCCCAGCGGGTCCAGCAGCGCCACCGGGTTGGTGCCGCCGTCCGGGACGGCCGTGATCTTCCAGCTGCGGACGCCGAAGTCGAGCTGCTTGAAGACGACGCTCTTGCCGTTCGTGGCGTTGAAGAAGAGCAGGCTGCCGCCGAACTGCACGTCCCCGGAGAAGGACGGAATGTTGGCCGCTCCGCCGGTCACCGGGAAGGTCGCGGTGATGGCGTTGTTGGCGGCGGCCGCGGTGGCCGGCGTCAGCGGGACGACGACGATGCCCTTGAGCACCGACTTGGCCAGGAACGCGCCGTCGACGGTGATCACGGCGCTGCCGGTGGGCGCGGTGGCGGTGGTGTCGGCCACGGCCACACCGCTGACACCGGTGACCGCCAGGACGACGGCGGCACCGGTGGTGGCGAGGCGGATGCCGGTTCTTGCCATGCTGAACTCCTTGGGAGAGGTGGGACGGTGCGGGTGGAGCAGTGGTCAGCTGTGCGTGATGCTCCCGCAGGCGTGGGGCGGCAGCGGAAGGAAGCCGAACCCGGTGATGTCCGCGAGGGCGGTCGGATTGGTGCAGATCCAACCGTCGGCGCCGAAGACGGAGCGCAGTGCGGCACCGTGGGCGTCGGCGGCGTTCCAGTCGGAGCGGCGGAGCACGTGGTAGAGGGAGAGGACGTAGCTACCGCCGACGAAGTTCTTGTTGATGGCCTTCTTCGCGGTGTCGACCGGCGCGTCGCCGTTGACGTTGCGGATGGTCAGCGGGCCCTGCACATCCGAACCGCTGCCCCGGCCGTAGTACATCTGCCCGACGTAGTGCCCCACGGAGTAGGGGACCAGCGCGTCGGGGTCGTTCAACTGGGCGTCGCTGCCCTCGTTCTCCTGCACACCCTCGGTCACACAGAGGCCGAAGGCCGAGACGCCGATCTTCCACAGGAAGTTCGTGCGGAGGGCTGAGCCGGGCTGCGGCAGGAACGGCTTGATGGTGGTGCTGGGCAGGCTGGGGTCGATCTGGTCCCAGGTGGTGACGTTGCAGGTGTAGATGTCCTTGAGGTTCT
>NZ_JBHWIJ010000462.1:0-3920 GCF_042732255.1 Kitasatospora sp. NPDC059803
CCGGTACGACGCCGTGATCGTCGGCGGCGGCCACAACGGGCTGGTGGCCGCCGCCTACCTCGCCCGGGCCGGACGCCGGGTCCTGCTGCTCGAACGGCTGCCCCTGGTCGGCGGGGCCGCCGTCTCCACCCGGGCGTTCCCGGGCGTGGACGCCCGGCTGTCGCGCTACTCCTACCTGGTCAGCCTGCTGCCGCACAAGATCGTCCAGGAGCTGGGCCTGCGGCTCGACCTGCGGCGCCGCCGGATCGCCTCGTACACCCCCACCGTCCGGGACGGGAAGCCCACCGGCCTGCTGGTGGACGCCGCCGACCCCGGCCGGACCGGGGAGGCGTTCCGGGCCCTCACCGGAACCGACCGGGAGTGGGAGGCCTGGCAGCGCTTCTACGGCATGACCGGGCAGGTCGCCCGACGGGTCTTCCCGACCCTCACCGAACCGCTGCCCGCACGCGCCGAACTGCGCCGGCGGATCGCCGACGACGCCGCCTGGACCACCCTGTTCGAACGGCCGCTGGGCGAGACGATCGAACGGACCTTCAGCGACGACCTGGTCCGCGGGATCGCCCTGACGGACGCGCTGATCGGCACCTTCACCCACGCCCACGACCCCTCGCTCCGGCAGAACCGCTGCTTCCTCTACCACGTGATCGGCAACGGGACGGGCGACTGGGACGTCCCGGTCGGCGGCATGGGCGCGGTGACGGACGCGCTGGCCGAGGCGGCCCTGGCCGCCGGCGCGGAGCTCCGCACCGGGTGCGAGGTCACCGCCATCGCCACCGACGGCCACGGCGACGCCGAGGTGACGTACCGCCACCAAGGCGGCGAGGCCACCGCGGCGGGCCGCCGGGTGCTGGTCAACGCCGCCCCGGCCACCCTGGCCCGCCTCCTCGGCGAGGAACCCGGGCCCGCGCCCGAGGGCGCCCAGCTGAAGGTCAACCTGGTGCTGCGCCGGCTGCCGCGGCTCCGGGACACCGACGCGGACCCCCGGGAGGCCTTCGCGGGCACCTTCCACATCGCCGAGGGCTACCGGCAGTTGGAGACCGCCTACGCCGAGGCGGCGGCCGGCCGGATGCCCTCCGCGCCCCCGTCGGAGATCTACTGCCACACCCTCACCGACCCCAGCATCCTGGGCCCCGAAGCCGTCCGCCAGGGCCTCCAGACGCTGACCCTGTTCGGCCTGCACATGCCCGCCCGGCTGTTCACCGACCCGGCCGCCAAGGAACGCGCCCTGGCGGCCAGCCTGGCCCAACTGGACGAGGTGCTGGCCGAACCGATCGCCGACTGCCTCGCGCCGGACGCCACCGGCCGACCCTGCGTGGAAGCCAAGACCCCGCCCGACCTGGAACGGGAGATCGGCCTGCCCGGCGGCCACATCTTCCACCGGGACCTCTCCTTCCCGTTCGCGACCGGGCCGGTGGACGGCCCCGCCGCCCGCTGGGGCGTGGCGACGGCCCACCCGAACGTCCTGCTGTGCGGCGCGGGCGCCGTCCGCGGCGGCGGAGTCAGCGGCATCCCCGGCCACAACGCCGCCCGGGCCGCCCTCGAATCCCTGTCCGACTAGGACATATCGGCGCAGGTCAGCCCCGGTCTGCGTCGGCCTCGGCGATGGCCTCGGCGGTGGTCTTCAGGTCGTGCAGCCACCCGTCGAGGCCCTGACGCAGGATCGCGGTCGCGGTGGGGACGTCCGCGTCGACCTGGGGCCCGGTGTGGGTCTCCTCGGTGCTCACCCGGACGCCGCCCTTGACCTTGGTGAAGTTCCACACGTGGACGCCGTCGATGTGCAGCCCTTCGGCGTCGGCGGGGCCGGTCCAGCGGAGGCAGGACTCCCGCTTGAGCTGCTGGACGGTCGAGGTGATGTCCAGGCTGGTGGCGGTGGTCGCGGGGTTGGGCGGGAGCGGGGTCGTCCACCGGAACGCCGAACCCGGGCGCAGGCGGCCGTGGTCGAGGCGCTCCGCGCTCGCGACGGGGGCCTGCCAGGACGGCCAGCGCTCCACGTCGGTCTGCAGCTTCCAGATGGTGTGCAGCGGCGCGTGGATCACCGTCTCGGCCCGGTAGCGGACCTGGGCCCGGGGGTCGACGCCCTCGCCGCGGCAGGTCAGGGAGGTACCGGGGCGCGAGGTGGCGGCCCCGGCGGGCGCGGCCGCGGCGCCGAGGAGGCTGACGACGAGCGGGACGGCGAACAGGGCGGCGCGGACGCCGGTGCTGCGGGTGCCGGACATGGAATTCCCCTTGGTCGAGTGTCAGTTGGTGGGCGAGCGTTGCCTGTCGAGCTGCGAACGCGGCGGTGGCAGCCCCGCACGCGGTAGATGCTTGCGCGTTCGTTAGAAGTTATAACGCGGATCCGCGTGAGGGGTCAACAGCTTTCGTGACACCCTCTAACCAGAGGCTCGAACGGTGAGCGGCGGAGCGCCCCCAAACTCTCCTTATGGGACGGAACGTGTCGAACCCGGGACCCTACGTGACCTTCACCCCCACCCCGGTCGGCGCGACACCGAGCCACCCGGCCATAAGTCCTGCTTGGCGAGGGGCCTATGAACCGTCGTTGGACGCGGCGGCGCGATCGGCTCGATGTTGGCCGCATGACGTCTCCCGCCGCGTCCGACGCGGCCGCCGTGAACCAGAGCAGCACCCCGCAAGAGATCGCCGTGGTGGGCGCAGGCGCCGCCGGCACCCTCACGGCGCTGCGCCTGCTCCACCACGCGGCCGCCGGGAGACCCGCACCGGCCCGGATCTGGCTCATCGACCCCGGGCCCGCAGGCCCGGGGCTGGCGTTCGGCACCGACGCGCCGCACCACCTGCTGAACGTCCGGGCCTGCCAGATGAGCGCCCACCGGGACGACCCCGGCCACTTCGTGCGCTGGCTCGGCGACCGCGGCGGCGAGCACGACTTCGTCCCCCGGCGCCTCTTCGGCCGCTACCTCGCCGAGAGCCTGGCGGCGGCGGCCGACCAGCCCGGCACCCCCGACCTGGTCCGGGTCCCCGACCGCGTCGTCGCCCTCACGCACCGGCCGCAGGCGACCACCCCGCCGCTGCGCCTGTGGCTGCACGACGGGCCGCCGCTCGACGTCGACGCGGCGGTGCTGGCCCTGGGCAACTTCGCACCCGGCCAGGCCTGGGCACCGCCGGCGCTGCGCGACTCCGGGCGGTTCCTGGCCGACCCCTGGGCACCCGGCGCCCTGGCGGCCGTCCCCGAGGACCGCGACGTCCTGCTCGTCGGCACCGGCCTGACCATGGTCGACATGGCGCTCAGCCTGCAACGCCCCGGCCGCGTCGTCCACGCCCTGTCCCGGCACGGCCTGGTCCCCCGACCCCACGCCGCCACTCCGCTCACCGCGCCGGTCGCCCCGCTCACCATGCCGGTCGCCCCGGTCGCCCCGCAGCTCGACGCCCGTGCGGGGCTGCCCGCGCTGCGCCGGGCGGTGCTGTGCCAGATCGCCCGCTGCCGCCGCGTCCACGGCGACTGGCGGGCCGGGGTCGACAGCCTCCGCCCCCTCACCAGCGCCCTGTGGCAGCAGCTCCCACCCGCCGACCAGGCCCGGCTGCTGGCCCGGGACCTCCGGCTCTGGGAGACCCACCGCCACCGGATCCCGCCGGTCAGCGCCAGGGCCCTGCGCGCCGCCGTCGACGCGGGTCTGGTCAGCATCGGCCGGGGCACCGTGGCCGACGCCAAGACCACCTCGGACGGCCCCGACGGGGGCGGCGAGGTCGGCGAGGTCATCGACGTCCGGCTGGACGACGGCCGCGCGCTGCGGGTGGGGGCGGTGCTGAACTGCACCGGCTCCGAGGCCGAACTCACCCGGGTCGACGACCCGCTGATCACCGACCTGCTCACCACCGGCCTCTGCTCCCCCGCCCCCCGGGCGGGCGGCGGCGGGCCCGGTGCGGCGCGGCGGCGCGCGGGCGGCGCTGCCGCAGCTGTGGAA
>NZ_JBHWIJ010000462.1:3929-4200 GCF_042732255.1 Kitasatospora sp. NPDC059803
CGGCTCCTCCCCACCGGCGGCCGGGCGCCGGCACCGCTGTGGACGCTGGGCTCGCTGCGACGCGGCAACCTGCTGGAGACCACCGCCATCCCGGAGATCCGCTGCCAGGCCGACGACCTCGCCCTGCTGCTGGGCCGCGGCGCGGTGGGGACGCCGAGCGGGCCGGGAGCGCCGAACGGAGCGGTACCGGCCCGCTGAGCGGGCACGCACGTCAGCGGCCCGCGGGGCGCGCCCGCGCGCCCCCCGCCCGGGGGGGGGTAACAAAAAACAC
>NZ_JBHWIJ010000463.1:0-4175 GCF_042732255.1 Kitasatospora sp. NPDC059803
GACCCCACCCGCGCGCCCTTCGCCGCGGCGTCGGCGGCCGCCCTGGCGTTGCCGCCAGCGCTCTTGGCCGCGTCCGATGCTTCGCCCGCGGCCGTTGAGGCATCGCCCGCGCGGTTCGCGGCGTCCGCCGCGCGCTGGGCGTCCCTGGCCGCGTCGCGTGCCTCCTCGGCACGCTGGCGGGCCTCGGCGGCCTTGCCAGCGTCAGAGGCGGCTGCACTCGCCGCCCTGCGGGCGTTGGACGCGGCCAGAGCGGCACCGGACGCGGCGCTGGCGGCCTGGGCCGCGGCGCTGGCGGCGATGCGGGAGGCCTGGTTGGCGGCGCTGGCAGCGGAGACCGCCTGCTGGGAGGCTGCCGCGGCACCCTGAGCCGCGTCCGCCGCCCGGCCCGAGGCTTCCGCCGCCCGGGTCAGGTCCTTGCCTGCCTGCTCGGTCTCCTTGGCCGCGTCCTCCGCATTCGTCTTGGCCTGCTGGGATTCGTCGACCGCGCGCGATGACGCGTTCTTGGCGGCATTCTTCGCCGCCTCGGCCTGGGCGCCGGCCAGTTCGGCCTGGTCAGCGAGCTGCGATATGGTGGCGCGTTCCTGGTCTCGGGCACGGGCCACGAACTGACCCACCTCCAGGAACTCGATGATGTCGGAAGGCGTGCCGCGCAGGGCGATCTTGGCGGCCTCCTTCGTCGCCGGGCCTCCGGCGGCGAGGAGCTGCCAGACCCGGACGCGGTTGTCGGTCTCCTGGGCGTCGTACCGGCCCTTTTCGAGGTACTTCTTCACGTCCTCGGGGGCGCCCTTGAGGGCTGCGGTGGCCTGCTCACTGACGCTCACCCCGCCGGTGGCGACGAGCTGGTAGGCCTCGACCCGCCGGTCCTGCTCCAGGGGGGCCTTCCAGCCGTCCCGGAGGAACGCACGCACGTCTTCCTGGGAGCCCTTCAGCGCCTTGGTGGCAGCCTCGCGCACACCGGCCCCGCCGAGCGCGAGCATCCGGTAAACGTCGATGCGGTCGTCCTGGTACTCCGCACGGTCCTTGTCGGTCCCGAGGAAGCGCTTGACATCCTCGTCCGAGCCGGTCAGCGCCGCCTCGGCGGCGGTCTTCACACCGGGGCCACCGGCCGCCCACAGCTCTAGAACGAGGCTGCGGTCCACCAGCGTCGGCTGAAACGAACCGGTGCCAGGCTCCGCCGCAAACACGGGTGTTGTGCCGAGCAGGCCAGCCGCGAGCGTGACGGGCAGCAGAAGGGTGAAGGCGCCGCGCAGTCCCGCTATCCGGCTCCTCACACCGCGGGTCCGTCCAGCGGTTCCCAGCGCTCTGGACGAGCGCGATGGGGGTTTCACAATCCATTCCTCTCAGGGGGGGGATGCGTCGTCACGCAACCGAAACACCCGAGGCTCTGGCACCTCAACGAAAGAGTGAGAGGAGACCTTCGTCACCACGGGATCCGGTCGCGGTAATGCATCGTCACCGCCTACCGGAAGGCCGATCTCGAATGATTCAGCAAGAGATCTTTTGGCAGGCGATTGCTGATATCTTACGCATGCTTTACTAGGTCATCACACATTCCGGCGCCCCCGAGCCATTGCTCTGATGCCACCTCAGAAATGAAGGACCCCGACCTTGCTGATATCCCGCTCCCGAAAGGCCCTCCTGGCCGGCGCCGTCGGCGCCCTGACCGCCGGCATCGGATTCGCCTCCCTCACTGCCGCCCAGGCCGCCCCGCAGCCCTCGGCCGCTACCCCCACTGTTTCAGCGGACGTCGCCATTCCCTCCGCCGTAGAGGACTTCCAGCACCCCGGAGCCGAACGCATCCTCAAGGACCGGAAGATCTCCCTCAAGCAGGGCGATGGACAGATCCGCCTGAAGGAGGGACCGGGCAACAGCATCCCGACCGACTGCCAGGCATCGAACGAGATCTTCGTCGAGACCCGCCTCGACAACGCCGGCTACTGCTTCACCGTCACCGGCAAAACCGGCTACCTCGCCATGGAGGTCCCCGACGTCTTCGGGATCCAGACCGTGGACCGCGCCGTCACCGCCCGCCTCATCGCCGCGGGTCAGGAGAAGAAGGTCGACGTCGCCCCGAACTCGGCCACTCCCGTCGGCGAGAGCCTGCCCGGTGGAAAGCGCTCCGTCCTCGTCGAGCTGCGCGTCACCGGCTGACCAGCGTCTGTTGCCCGACGCTGAAACAGCTCTGCCCGTGGTTGTGAATCCCAGGGCAGAGCCGTTTGAGCGGCACCCAACACAGCCATCTTCCTGCATCCCCAAGGATTGAACTCTTGTCTGGCACCACCACGCGCGCCTCCTGGAAGGCCTCGCTTCTCACCACCGCCGTCACCGCCGGAGCGCTCACCACGCTCTCCGCCTCCCCGGCCGGCGCCGTCCCCGGCGACCCGGCCGCCGGCGGCACGTACGCCTACACCGCCCGCCTGGCGATCGGCGACAGCGTGCGTGCCTGCACCGGCGCGCTGGTCGACCGGTACTGGGTGATCACCGCCGCGTCCTGCTTCGCCGACGACCCCGCGCAGCCGCAGGCCCTGGCCGCGGGCGCCCCCAAGTGGAAGACCACCGCGACCGTCGGTGACAAGACGGTCGACGTGGCCGAACTCGTGACCCGTCAGGACCGCGACCTGGTCATGGCACGCCTCGCAACCCCTGTCACCGGCGTCGCGACGCTGCCCGTCGCGACCACCGCGCCGACCGCCGGCGAGAACCTTCGGGTTCCCGGCTACGGCCGCACCAAGGACGAGTGGGTGCCGAACAAGCTCCACTCGGGCGCCTTCACCCTCGACACCGTCGCCGCAACCGCCATCGGCACCACCGGTACCGGCGGCGCGGCGATCTGCAAGGGCGACACCGGCGCCCCCGCGATCCGCGAGAAGAACGGCAGGGCCGAACTCGTCGCGGTCGCCTCCCGTTCCTGGCAGGGCGGCTGCCTCGGCGAGACCGAGACCCGTACCGGCGCCTCCTCCAGCCGCGTCGACGACCTCGCCGGCTGGGTCCAGCAGACCGTCTCCACGTGGGGCACCAAGGTCGACTACTCCTCCGCGGTCGTCAACTCCGTGTACAACCCGGACTCCAAGACCGCCGAGATCTTCGCCCTGGGCACCGACGGCGTCCTCGCCCACGCCTCCAACACCGAGGGCAAGGGCTGGAACAGCGGCTGGGAGGCCCTGGGGGACTGGCAGTTCACGGGTATCCCCGCCACGATATACAACCCCGCCACCAAGGCCATCGAACTGTTCGCCATCGGCAAGACCGGCGAACTCGGTCACAACTACTGGGACCCGGGCACCAGGAAGTGGGCCGGCTGGAGCGTCATTCCCAGCGCCCTCAAGCTCAAGGCCAACCCGGTCGCCGTGTTCAACCCCTCAAGCCAGACCGCCGAGGTGTTCACCTTGGACACGAACGGCTACATGACCCACTCGTACAGCACCAACGGCGCCCGCTGGGACGACGTCCGGGGCCTGGGCAGCTGGCAGTTCACCGGCACCCCCACCACCCTCTACAACCCCGCCACCGACGCCGTCGAACTCTTCGCCACCAGCAGCCGCAACGAACTCGGCCACCTCTACTGGGACAACAAGGCCAAGACCTGGAGCGACTGGGGCACCATCGGCGGCCAGGCCGTGACCGGCAGCCCCACCGCCGTCGTGAACCCGGCCAACAACAGCGCCGAGGTCTTCATCACCACCACCAACAACACGATGGCCCACAGCTACAGCCTCAACGGCGCCCGCTGGTCCGACATCACCACCATGGGCGGCTGGCAGTTCAACGGCACCCCCACCGCCGTCTACAACCCCGCCGCCAACTCCGTCGAACTCTTCGCCGTCCGCAACACCGGCGAACTCGGCCACAACTACTGGGACAACAAGACCAAGACCTGGGCCGACTGGAGCACCATCAGCGACTGGAAGTTCTCCGGCACCCCCTCCGCCACCTACAACGCCTACATCAACACCCTCGAACTCTTCGCCACCGGCACCAACGGCACCATGTCCCGCGCCACCTACAAGGACAACAACTGGCTCACCTGGGAGAGCATGCCCGGCTGGACCTTCGCCATCACCGGCTGACCCAAACCCACCGCACCAGCTGACCAGGCCGCGACGGCACGGTGCGCCCCTACAGGCCGCCCCCATCACAGGCGCACCCTCTGACAACGGCCAGGCATCGCGCGGGCG
>NZ_JBHWIJ010000464.1:0-4145 GCF_042732255.1 Kitasatospora sp. NPDC059803
GGGCGCGCGGGGTGCGGCCGGGCGATCGCCCGAGCGCGAGGGCGACCAGGGTGGGCACCGGTCCGGCGGGGGGGGCGGCGGCCCAGGCGACCAGGGCGACGGCCGCCAGGGTGCCGCCGGCCACCGCGACGTCCACCCAGGGGGCGATGCCGGAGGTGCTGGTGCCGTAGATCCGCCCGGTGGTGGCGAGCACCGGGAGGGTCAGCAGGTTGCCCGCGACCACCCCGAGCAGCGTGCCGACGGTGGCCGGGATCAGTGCCTGGGCGACGTACGCGCGGACCACCTGGGCGGGCGTGCAGCCGAGCGCCTTGAGCACGCCGATCCGCCGGGTGGCGGTGCCGACGGCTCCGGCCACCACGTTCCCCGCCACCAGGACCGACATCGCCATGCCGAGCAGGCCGAAGGCGACCATGAACGGCAGGAACATCGCGGTGTTGCGGTCGGAGCCCTGCTTGGCGGTGAGCCAGGACTGGGCGCCGGTCAGCGCACCGGCGGGTGCGGCGGCGGCGACGGCGGCCCGGTCGGCGGCGAGCGCCTCGGCGGTGGCCGCCTGTGTGAAGCGGTAGAGCATCTCGTAGCCGGGGGTGCTGCCGGGCGCGGTGAGCGCGGCGAGGCCGTCCGGCGTCACCCAGGCGTCGGCGGTGCGGCTGACGGACCGGCCGAAGCCGACGACGGTGAGGGTCGGCGCGCCCGGCAGGCCGGGCAGGCGCAGTGTGCCGCCGACCTCCCGGACGGGGCTGCCGTAGCTCGCGTCGAGCACCACCTCCCCCGGCTTCTTGGGCCAACTTCCGTGCAGTAGCTCGATGTTGTCCACACCGCCGGCGGCGTCGGCGCGGCCCGCGACGGTCATCGGCTCCATCCCCTCCCCGTCCGCGCCGGTCGCACCGCCCGCGCCGGTCGCGCCTGGGCCCGGTTCGGGATCGACGGTGACGGTGCGGAACGGCCCGGCGGCGGCCGTCACCCCGGGGGCGTGCGCGGTGTCGGCGAGTTGGGCGGCGGTGGCCCGGGCGCCGTCGAAGCGCGCGGTGAGGTGGGCGCCGTGCTGGCCGCCGAAGGCCTGGTCGAAGGGCTGCTGCGAGGCGACCAGCAGCGAGCCGCCGAGGACGGAGCAGGTGGTGGCCACCAGGGCGGCCAGCCCGATCGCGACGGACTGCGTGCGGCGCCGGCGGACACCCGCGCGCACCACCCTGCCCAGCGCGGTCATGCCGCCACCGCCGAGTCCGAGGCGATCCGGCCGTCCCGCATCCGGACCGTGCGGGTGGCGCAGTCCTCGGCGAGGGTCAGGTCGTGGGTGACGATCAGGATGGTCTGGCCGTCCTCGTGCAGCTCCCGGAACAGCTCCTTGACGTCCTCGCCGGAGGCCGAGTCCAGCGCGCCGGTCGGCTCGTCGGCCAGCAGCAGCGTCGGCCTGTTCATCAACGCCCTTGCCACCGCGACGCGTTGGCGCTCACCACCGGAGAGCCGGGCCGGGTGGGCGCGGGCGTGCCGGTCGATGCCGAGCGACTCCAGCAGCTCTGCGGCCCGGCGCCGGGCCTCGGCGCGCGGGACGCCCGCGAGTTCGCCGGCGAGCACCACGTTGTCGGCCACGGTGAGGTCGTCCAGCAGGTTGAAGAACTGGAACACCATGCCGATCGTGCCGCGCCGGTAGCGGGCCGAGCCCGCCTCGCTCAGCCGGTCGACCCGGACCCCGGCCACGGTGACCGTCCCGGCGCTCGGCCGGTCCAGCCCGGCCACCAGGTTGAGCAGGGTGGACTTCCCGCTGCCGGACGGGCCGAGCACCGCCACCGACTCCCCCGCCCGCACGCTCAGCGTGACCTCGTCCAGCGCCGCCCGCGCGCCCTCGTAGTGGCGGCTCACACCGCTCAGTTCGATCACCGGATCGCTGCTCATTCCCCGCTCCTCGTACGTTCCCGCCTGGTGGACGACACGAAGGTACGGACGGGCGGCGCGCACCCGCGTCCGTCGCCCGGGGCAACTTCGCTACCCCGTCCGGGCGACCCGGCGCGGCGTCATCCTTGCGAGGTAGTCGCCGGGTGTAGCGGCCGCCGCCGCCCGAGGGGCTGTCCCCGACGGCTCCCGGCCCCCACAATGTCCCGGTGATCAACCTCCCGACAGCGGCGCGGCTGCGCGCGGCGGCCCGCCTGGCCGAACCCCCGGGCGCCGCGCCGCCGCCCCGGCCGACCCGGCGCGGCCAGGCCTTCGACCTGGCCCTGGCCCTGTTCCTCGCCTTCGCCTGCGCCCGCTACGCCACCACCGCGAGCGAGAGTCACGGCACCGACTGGTACGGGCCGATGCTGCTGGTGCCGCTCGTGCCGCTGCCGCTCGCGCTGCGCCGCCGCCTCCCGCTGGCGGTGCTGTGGGCGGTGCTGCCGGCCGCGCTGCTGGTGCGCCACCAGTCGGAGGACATCGCGTACGCGGCCGGCGTGGCCGTCATCGTCGCCGCCTACAGCGCCGCCGCGTACGGGCGCCGCCCGGCGGCGCTGCTGCCGAGCCTGCCGGCGGCCGCCGCGACGCTGGTGGTGCTCTTCGACGACGCCAAGCTGCCGCACTTCCCCAACGCGGTGATCGCGCTGCTGGTCCTGGTGCCGGTGTTCGCGGTCGCCTACGAACTGCGGATGTGGCGCCGCCGGGTGGACGAGGAGCGCGAACGGCTGTCCGCCCTGGAGCGCGGGCGGCTGGCCGCGCTGGAGCACGCGGCGGAGCACGCCGTGGAGCTCGAACGGGCGCGGATCGCCCGGGAGTTGCACGACGTGGTGACGCACAACGTGAGCATGATGACGATCCAGGCCGGGGCCGCCCGCAAGATCCTGGACACCGCCCCGGACAAGGCCCGCGAGGCGATGGCCGCGGTGGAGGCCGGCGGACGCGCCGCGATGACCGAACTGCGCCAGGTCATGGGCCTGTTGACGATCGACTCGGAGACCGGCGACGACCCGGCCGCGACCGCCGACCTCAGCCCGCAGCCGGGCCTGGGCCGACTGGACGCGCTGGTCGACGGCGTCCGGCGGGCCGGACTGCCGGTCGAGCTGACCGTCACCGGGGAGCGCCGGGCCGTCCCGCCCGGGGTCGAACTCGCCGCCTACCGCGTGGTCCAGGAGGCGCTCACCAACACCGTCAAGCACGCGGGCGGCGCGGATGCCGCGGTGACCGTCGAGTACGCCCCCGGCCACCTGCGGGTGGAGGTCACCGACACCGGCGGCCGGACCACCGGCGCCGCCGCCACCGGCAACGGCCGCGGCCTGATCGGCCTGCGCGAACGCCTCGCCGTCTACGGCGGCACCCTGCACACCGGCCCCCGGCCGCGCGGCGGCTACCGCGTCAAGGCCCTGATCCCCCTGGAGAGTTCATGAGCAAGCAGGCGCTGCGCGTGGTGGTGGCCGACGACCAGGCCCTGGTCCGCACCGGGTTCCGGCTGATCCTCGAATCGGAGGGGATCGAGGTGGTCGCCGAGGCCGAGGGCGGCGAGCAGGCCGTCGCCGCCGTCCGCCGCACCCGCCCGGACGTCGTCCTGATGGACATCCGGATGCCAGGCCTGGACGGGCTGGAGGCCACCCGCCGGATCCTCGCCGACGCCGGCCCGGCGGACCACCCGCCACGGGTGATCATGCTGACCACCTTCGACCTCGACCAGTACGTCTACGCCGCGATGGCGGCCGGGGCGAGCGGCTTCCTGCTCAAGGACGTCACCCCGGAGCACCTGGCCGCCGCCGTCCGGCTGGTCCGCACCGGCGACGCGCTGCTGGCCCCGGCGATCACCCGCCGCCTGGTCGAACGCTTCGCCCGCCCGGACGCCCCCGCCGCCGCCCCGCACCGCGAACTGGCCGCGCTCACCCCGCGCGAGCGGGAGGTGATGGGCCTGCTCGCCCGCGGCCTCAGCAACGCCGAACTCGCCGCCCGGCTCCAGCTCTCCGAGGCGACCGTCAAGACGCACGTGGCCCGGATCCTCGGCAAGCTGAACCTGCGGGACCGGGCCCAGGCGGTGGTCGCCGCCTACGAGACCGGGCTGGTCAGCGTCGGCACTGCGGCGCAACCCCGGTAGCGGTGCCGGGGGGGGGCGGGGGGCGGGGCGGCGGCGGGCCCCGCGGTCGGGGGGGGGCTGGCCCCCCCGCGCCCGCGCGCCCGCCCGCGCGCGGGCGGCGGGGGCG
>NZ_JBHWIJ010000465.1:0-4136 GCF_042732255.1 Kitasatospora sp. NPDC059803
CCGTCGGGGTGGTCAGCGCGGTCGGGGTGGTCGGGGTGGTCGGCGTTCCCGGGGCGGCCCGGCTGGTCGACCAGCAGGTCGTACTCGCGCAGGCGTGCGGTCACCGTGGCGAGCGCCGCCTCCACCCGGGCCGGAACGGCCTCCGGGTGCCCGTCCGCCTCGGGGCCCAGCCGGGCCTCCAGCAGCTTCCACAGGGCCGGCAGCGCCCGACTGCCCTCCAGGGTGAGGCTGGTGCCGCGCCCCCGCAGGTGCAGCCCGTCGCGCAGCGGCGTCACCGCCACGCCCGGGCGCAGCCGGGGACGGGGCTCCGGGGCCGTCATGCCGCCCCCTCGACCACGGCGATCACCTCGTCGACCCGGTCCCGCCACTGGTGCCCGGTGAGCTCCGGCACGCTGCGCACCACCAGATGGGCGGCGAGGTAGCGTTCCACCGGCCGGACGTCACAGATCGCGAGCAGCCTGTACAGGCCGTTGGTGCAGGCCCGGTAGATCAGGTAGTCGGGGCGGCTCCACATCGTGCCCGCCGGGTCCGACCGGTGCAGCAGCTGGTGGAACTCGCTGTAGACGGTACGCAGTTCGGGGTTCCACCGTTCGGCGGTGGCCCGGTCCCCGAGCGCGGCGGCGCGGTCCCGGTACTCCGACCGGTCGCCACCGAGGTCGGCCCCGGCCGCCAGCAGTTCCTCCGCCCGGCGCCAGGCCGTCGCCGACCAGCGCGCCCAGTCCCGCTCCCAGCCCTTCGCCCCGCCGTCGACGATCCGGCCGACCAGTGCCGTGACGGCCCGGCCGCTCCCCTCCCAGTGCCGCTCGAACGCGTCCCGCAGCCGCCCGTCCGGATCCTCGTGGACGAGGAAGTCCTCCAGGTGCGAGAGGAAGGAGTAGTGACCGCCGATCAGCCCGTCCGGGTGGGCGGTCGCGTGCGCCGCCAGCGCCGCCGCCACCAGTTGGACCCTGGCCTGCGGCGTGTCGCCGTGCGCCCCGAGGAAGTCGCAGGCGGAGCCGACGGCGGGCAGTCCGAGTCGCAGCAGTTCGTCCCGCAGGGCCGCCGCGTCGGGCCCGAGCAGCGCGTCCAGGGAGGTCGCGGCCCCGGCCTCGACGGGCTCCACCCGGACGGTGTTGTCCGGCACCAGCGGACCGTAGGGCGGCGCGACCAGCTCGACCCGCCCGGCGACGGCCGCCTCCGCCAGCACCTGGGCGTCGGTCCGGTCCGCGACGGACGGATGGGCGGCCGTCCACGCCCGCAGCGCCGCCGCGGAACGCTCGACCGCGGCGGCCACCCGGTCGGCCGGGCCGGACAGCCGCAGGCGCAGGTGCGGTCCGAACCGCCAGTGCCGCTCGATGTGCACGCCCAGGCCGTCCCCCGCCGCCTGCCGGGCCAACGGCAGCACGGCCTCGCGCAACGCCCGGGCTTTGGTGGGCTGGTAGTAGTACAGGACCACGTCACACGCCGTCACGGCCCGCGGGCCACCGGCCGGATCACTCATCGAACGCCTCCTCGACGCTGCACGGATGGACCTCTACGGATGGGCCTGCACGGATGGGACTTCGTCTCCACTGCGGCCCCGGTGCGGCGGCCGCTCACCACTGGCTGCCGCCGGGCCCTGTCCGGGCGGTCACCCCACGCCCCGCCGGGGCGGCGGTGGGCCGGGCAGGGCGGTACGTCTCGGCGACGAGTTCCACGGCCCCGGTCGGCCGGGGCCGGCCACCGAGCGCCGGCAGGGCCTCTTCGAGGACGACGCCGCGGGGGTGGCGGGTGAGCCATTTGGCGAGGTGGTACAGGTGGAGGGGGTTGCCCAGGTCGACCGGCTGCGGTTTGGGGGCGCGCAGCCGGGCGATGAAGGCGTCGACGGCGTGACCCTCTGCGGGGCCGGTTTCGGGGCCGGCTGCGGGGCCGTCCGGCACGGGGTGCAGGAACAGCTGCTCGGGGAGGTCGAGGAGGGCCCGCCAGCGGGCGGCGGTGGCCGCGGGCACGTCGCCGGGGCCGGTCTCGGCGGCGAGGTCGGCGCGCAGGGCGTCGAGGACGGCCGCGGGCAGGTGCCAGCGGCGGCGGGCGAGGACGACGTGGCGGTGGCGCAACCGGGGTGTGCGGGTGACGGTGCCGCCGGGAGCGGGCAGGGTGGTGCGGGGCAGCAGCGGGCGGAAGTCGACGATGCCGTTGGGGTGGTCGGCGAGGAGGGGTGCGAGCCGTTGCGGCAGCATGATCGGCGCGAGGAAGCCCAGGTAGAGCACGTCGAGGGCTTCACCGGTGGTGCGCAGCCGGAACCGGAGCTGATCGGTGGCGGGGTCGTGGACGAGGTCGAGGTCCGGTTCGGCGAGGTTGGTCCAGCGGCGGTCGGGGCCGATCTCGTCGGCGAGCAGCCGGGGGTGGAGGTTGGCGTTGAAGCCGCCGACCGGGCGGATCTGGGCGGCGCGGGCGCCGTCGCCGAGGCCGCGGCGGATCTGCCGGGCGACGTCGGCGGCCTGTGGCGTGCCGGCGTCGAGGAAGCGGCTGGTGAAGCGCCCCCAGCCGCCGTAGACGTGGTTGACGCACAACAGGCCGTCGGCGAGGTCGTGCTGGACGAACCAGGAGTAGCTGAGCGGCCGGGCGGCGGTCCAGTCCGGCAGGCGGGCGGCCAGGGCGCGGATCCGGTCGGCGGGCAGCACCAGCTCGCCGTCGACCACGGGTGTGGCGGTGAACTCCTCCCGCAGGAGGCGCAGTTCCGGCGGTCCGGCGGTCCGTCCGGCGTCCGCCCAGGCTTCGCCGGCATCGGCGCCGAACTCCCACGGGGTGGCGCAGACGCCGCCGACGCCGTAGCGGGCGACGAAGCGGTCCCGGGCCGCCCGGCGCATCAGGTGGCCGAGGTCGAACAGCTCTGCCAGGGCGGTGAGTTCGCCGAGCGCGGCCCGGTCGGCGCCGTCCAGGTCGTGTCCGGTCGACCGCGGGCCGGGCTGGATCGGCCGGGCAGGCCCCAGCCGGGGCCGCGGCGGCGCTGCGGCGTGGACGTCCTCGGTGAGCACCATGAGGGGCGCGGCGTCGGGCGGGACGGGCCGACCGGCGTCGGCGAGCAGCCGGCGCCAGTCGGCGGCGAGAGCGGCGAGCAGCGCCGGGCGCTGCTCCGCCTGGGTCTTCTCGAACTGGGCTGTGTGATCGGCGAGTTGGTGGAGGCACCGGCTCAGGTCGGCGTCCTCGGGCCACTGCCGCAACCAGTCGCCGAGGCGTCGCAGCGGGTCCTGGTCCTGCGGATCGACGGGGTCGGCGGGCACGAGCAGCCGGGCGTCGAGGAGTTGTCCGACGAACCGGTGCACGGCCGGGTCGCCGCCGGCGCGGCCGAGGGCGGCGGTGAGCCGCTCGGTGAGCCGGGCCGGCGTGTCCGGGGTGTCGGAGAGCGCGCCGAGGAGCGCCAGTTCGGGGCGGGACGCGAGTTCGACCTCCTCCTCGCGGGTGACCAGGTAGCGGCCGCCGGCGAACACCACCCGGGTGCGGGCGTAGCGGGCGCGGTCGCCGTCGATCCGGGCGGCGCTGGCCATCCGGTGCGGCAGGGTGCGACTGCGACGGGGTTCGTCGAGCAGGGCCTGGACGAGGGCTCCGACCAGCGTCCGGTTCTCCTTGACGACCGCGCGCGGGGCGGTGTCGCCGCCCGCCGCCCAGCCGACGGCGGTGAACCAGGAGAGCGGGCTGGTCTTGCTGGTGGCCCGCAGGGCGTGGCGCAGCACCGCGGCCTCCTCCTTGCGCGCCCGGCCCCGCCGTTCCCCCGCCGCACCGCCGTCGCGCGCCGTGTTGCCGACCGCGCGCAGCAGGTCGGCGCTGGTGAGGGCGACGGCACGGGTGAACGCGGGTGAGCGGCAGAGTTCGGCGAGGGCGGCGCGTTCGGCGGCCAGTGCGGGCGTGACGGCGGCGGCGAGGTCGTCGAGCAGGCTGGTGCGCCGCGCGCGCAGCTCCAGCCACTCGGCGAGGCGCGGGGTTCGGGCGGGGAGGTCGGCGAGCCGGGCGAGCAGGGCGGCGCGCGGCGGGCGCCCGTTGTGCAGGTCGCGACGCAAGGGGAGCACGACCTGCCGGTGGAACGCCTCGCCGTGGCCGGCGCGGCCGGCGTGGAGGTCGTCGCAGAGGGCGGGCCGCAGGGCGGCGTCCGCGGCTTCGACGGCGGTGAGCCGGGCCAGCAG
>NZ_JBHWIJ010000466.1:0-777 GCF_042732255.1 Kitasatospora sp. NPDC059803
AGAGGCCCTGTGCGTCCGCCGTCGCGCCCCCCGGCCCCCGCGGGGAGCGGGGCCCCCCCGCCGGCCGGGGGGGGGGTCGCGCGGCCGCCCCCCGCGCGGGCGGGGCGCGCGGGGGGGCGCCGTCGCTTCGGGCGCGCGGTCACTGCTCGGGCGCGTGGTTACTGCTTGGCCCACTCGACCAGTTCGATCACGACCCCGTTCGGGTCGGTGACCTGGAACAGCTTCTCGCCCCACGGCTCCTCGCGCAGCGGCAGGGTGATCTCGACCCCTTCGCCGCGCAGCCGCCGCTCCTCGCCGGTGAGGTCCTCGACGACGAACGCCAGGATGACGCCGGACGCGGTCCGGTCGCGCTGGCCCTCGGGCAGCACCTCCAGGCCGCGTCGCAGGCAGACGACGTCGACCCCGCCGCCGGGGTGCTGGAGCGAGACGAAGCCGTCGGCCGACATCTCCTCGCTGTAGCCGAAGTGCCGCTGGAGGAAGGCGGCGGAGGCGGTGACGTCCTCGACGGTCAGGGCGAGGGTGGTGGTGGTGATCTGCATGGCGGAGCCCTCTCGTCGGCGCGAGCGCGCGGTTATCCCGTACGCAGTACACTATACATAGTACGGAGAATTGCGCGAGGGATGTGCGGCCTGGGCCCGGACGCGGGGGAAGGCGCGGGGAAAAGCCGTAGGGGGGCGCCCCGGGGGGGGGCGCCCAAACGCGCGGGGGCGGTGTGTTATAAAAAAAAACCAGCCCACCAGACTACATTGGATGTGGGTGTGCGGGGTGTGGGGGGTC
>NZ_JBHWIJ010000466.1:787-4113 GCF_042732255.1 Kitasatospora sp. NPDC059803
GGGGGGCGGCCGGGCTCACCCGGGTGGGGCCGCCCGGGGGGGCCCCCCCCCCCCCGGGCTCGGTGCGGTGCGTCAGGTGCGGGGTGTCAGAAGACGCAGGGGATGCCGCCGTCGCTCTGGGCGTCGACCGACGGGCCCTGCACGGGCAGGTTGGCCGCCGGGTCGGACGGGGAGCCGGTCGCGCCGCCGCCCGGCGCTGCGGCGCCGGTCTTGTCGTCGGTCGCGCCGGTAAAGCCGGTGCCGAGGGTGACGACCACCCGGTCGGCGGGGGCCGACGCGGACTCCGTGGCGGTGACGCCGTAGCGGGCGGCGATCTGGTCGGCCGCCTCCTTGGCGCCCTTGCCGTAGGCCACGGTGGTGGTCTTGGGCTTCGCGGCGGCGCTGCCGGTCTTGCCCGCCTTGAAGCCCATCGCGACCAGGGCCTTGGACTCGGCGGTGGAGGAGACCCCGGCGGCCGTGGAGGCGTTGAAGACGTCCACGGTGGTGGGGGCGGCGGCCTTGGTGGTGGGCGGCGCGGTCGTGGCCGGCGCGGAGGAGGCCGCCGGGGTGGGCGTGTCGCCCGCCGCGTCGGGGGCGGCCGGGGCGGAGTCGGCGTAGCCGAAGATCTGCTTGACGACCTTCTGGAGCTTCGCGGGGGTGACGAGGTTGACGTCCTGGCCGTTGCGGGTGCCGAAGCCGTCGAAGGTCAGGGTGTTGAACTCGACGTTGCCGCCGGTGAGGTTGGGGGCCTGCTGGGCGAAGTCGAGGACGTTCCACTCGTTGTCGATGACCAGGTCCTTCTGCACCACGCCGAACAGCTGCTGCAGCTTGCCGAGGTCGCTGATGACGCCGTCCTGCTTGAGCTTGTGCACGACGGAGGAGATGAAGGCCTGCTGGCGGTGGGTGCGGGCGAAGTCGCCGCTGTTGCCGTCCGGGCCGTCCAGGTTGTGGCGCTGGCGGACGAAGGAGAGCGCCTGGGAGGCGTTGAGCTTGTTGATGCCCTTGTGGAAGTCGGCGCCGGAGCCCTGGCCCTCCATGGCCGGGTCCTTGGTGTCGTGGGTGAGGCAGACCTCGATCGGCTCGACGGCCTTGGCGATGTCGTAGAAGCCCATCAGGTTGACCTCGGCTATGTGGTCGACGGGCTGGTCGAGGAACTTCTGCACGGTCTGGATGGTGGCCGCCCGGCCGGCGTCGCGGCCGGCCTTCTCCAGGTCCGCGCCCTTGAGCCCCTTCGCCTGGAGGGCCGGGGTGGCCTTCTCCTTGGCCTCGCCGTAGGCCTCCTTGATCTTGCGCATGCCGGCCTGCTTGCCGTCCCCGGTGTAGGTCATGACGTAGTCGTCACGGGGGATGGAGACGGCCTGCGCCTTGCCGCCGCCGGCGGGGATGTGCAGCAGGATCAGGGAGTTGGTGTTGTAGCCGCCGATGTCGGAGCTGTGGCCGGCGTGCAGTTCGTCCTGGACGAACTCCGGCGGCAGGTCCGTCCCGTCCATGTTCTTGCGGCTGTCGAGGCCGATCAGCAGGATGTTGACCGAGTTGTCGAGGTGCTTGGGCGCGTTCTTCTTGGTCTCGGCGATGGCGTTGGAGGTGGTCATCCCGTCGGTGAGGGACGTCACCTCGTACCAGACCACCCCGCTGGCGGCGAACACCGCCAGGGCGACCGAGCAGGCCAGCGTCCGGCCCGTGATCAGCAGGGGGGAGGTGCGGCGGGTCGGGGGCGCGGCGGTGCGGCCGCCGTCCCGGGTCTGCGGGTTCTCAGCCATGGTCCCTCCTCCGGTCCCGGACCAGCCGGACCACGATCACCAGGGCGGCCGTTGCGACGGCCGCGGCCATCACGGGAAAGTCGTGGACCACCCACTTCGCGGAGCCGGTGGCCAGGTTCTTGCCCTGGTAGGCGTCGCCGTTGGCCAGCAGTTCCGCGCCGGCCGTCACCCCCAGGACCAGCAGCGGGGAGGCGGCGAGGACCCACCACCAGCCGTTGCGGCTGCTGAGTGCGGCCGCCAGGCCGGTGCCGAGCACGGCGCCCACCAGGAAGGCCGTCCCCATGCCGGGGCCGGAGAGCTCGTCGATCCCGGCGCCTGCCGCCGGCAGCCCCACGGCCAGGGCCACGGGCAGGGCCGCTCCGCCGGGGAAGGGGCGGGGGCGGGCGGGGGCCTTGTTCGCCCGCCGGCGGGCTCCCTGGTCGGAGGTGCGCCCCGGTGTCCGCTGGTCGGTCGTCCGCCCCGGTGCCTGCCGGCCGGTCGTCCGCTGGCCGGTCGTCCGTTGGTCGGTCGTCCGTTGGTCGGTCGTCCGCGCCTGCGTCTCCTGGCCGGGCGTTCGCCCGCGTGCCTCTTGGTTGGACGTCCGTCCTCGCCGCCCCGCCACGCACTCACCCCCGGTGTTCCCGTGCTCTGCGCCCCTGTGGCGCCTGCGCCCGGTCCTCGTGTGATGAGCCGTTGTGCGCTGCCACTTCTGGACGCTGCTGTTCGGCCGGCCGGTTCCCGCGCTCGGCTTCCGTTTTCCGGTCGGGGGCAGGCGTGCTGTTGAATTCCCTCTACACGGGTGTAGAGGTTGTAGGCAGCATAGAGCACCCTTGTTCGATGGCAACCCGGCTCAGGCGGGCTCGGGAGACACTACACCGGGCAGTTTTCGAGAGCCCCGGTAGATGAGGAGTGGCGCCGTGGCGGCGACGGGCGGAGCGGGACGGCCGGAGAAGCGCAAGGCGATCACGCGGGCCGCGACGGCGGTGTTCGGGCGCGAGGGCTACGTCCGGGCCAGCATGGACGCGATCGCGGCGGAGGCCGGGGTGTCCAAGCGCACGGTCTACAACCACTTCGCCGACAAGGAGACCCTCTTCCTCTCCGTCGCACTCCAGAACTCGGCCGAACTGACCGAGCTCATGCGCGAGTTGATGGACAAGCACCTCGACCGGGTGGTGGATCTGCGCCAGGACCTCACCGACTTCGCGGTCGAACGGGCCCGGGCCGTCCTCTCGGCCGGGGACCGCGGCGCGCTCGGCCGGGCCATCCGCGCCGAGGTCGCCAACATCCCGGCCGACGTCCTGGAGGCGTGGCTGGAGGCCGGCCCGATCGCCTCGCAGCGCGACCTCGCGCAGCGGTTCGAGGTGATCGCGGACCGAGGCCTGCTGGCCGTCGACGACGCCCCGCAGACCGCCGAGCAGTTCACGCTGCTGACCTTCCACGGCGTCGCCGAGCGCTCGTTCTGGGGCGCCCTGCCGGTGGCGGACGAGGAGCTCGCCCGGATCGCGGCGCTCGGTGTCGACGCCTTCCTGCGGATCCACCGGGTGCCCGCGGTGCGGTGACGGCGCGGGTGCCGGTGGCGCGGTGACGGCGGAAGCCTGACCGTGACAC
>NZ_JBHWIJ010000467.1:0-3799 GCF_042732255.1 Kitasatospora sp. NPDC059803
CCACCCGGGGGGCGGCGACCCACCCGGTACGCCATCCGGTACGCGGAAACGCCGAAGACCGGCCGGGCGCGCTGGGCGCTGGGCCGGTCGGCGAAACTACTGGCTACGAGCGGCGAGAGGCCTGCGACGGCCCGGTGCCCGGCTCGGTGTCGTCCTCGTCGTCGAGGTCGGCATAGCGGGCGGCGTACTCGGCATACGGGTCGTCGTCCTCCTCCTCCTCGATCGGCTCCGGGTCGATCGGAGCGGTGGACGGCGATGCGCCCAGCTCGTTGGACAGACGGTTAGCGTCAAACCCGCCGCTGTTGTACTTCAGCTCGCGGGCGACCTTCGTCTGCTTGGCCTTGGCCCGGCCGCGCCCCATGGGTCGACCCCCTCAACGATGGGGCTCACGGCCCCGAGTCTGACACGTGTTCATGATCAGGAGCGGCCTGCCCGAATGGGAGGACCGTCCCTTGGAGCATTAACGGTACCTGTTTCCGCCGCTGGACGGTACGTCGTCGGTGTGACGTGGCGCGCACCGACCGCACCCGAGACCAGGTCTTCCCAGGTCAGGGGAGGTTTTGCGGCGGTTTGCGCGCTGTCCGGAGGTGTCTCAGGTCCGTCGTTCCAGGACCGATTATCCCCCCAAGGGGGACCTTGGATCACCCGATCGGGCGCAGAAGTGAGAATCCGGTTCCACATCGTGATGCGCGGGGGACGGCTGGGCCCCTCCCGCCCGGGGGCGGGTCACGGGGGTGCGGCCGCCCCCCGCGCGTCCGAGGTTCCGGGGGCGCCGGATCAGGCCCGGCGGGCGCCCGGCAGCAGGACCGTGCGCAGCGCGCTGATCTCGCGCATCCGCTTCTCGGCCAGGCGGTCGGCGGCGACCGCCGGCGGGACGCCGTCGGAGGCGGCCCGGGTGAAGATCTCCAGGGTGGTGTCGAAGATCCTGGTGGCCTTGTTCTTGGCCCGGTCGAAGTTGAAGCCCTCGATCTCGTCGGCGACCTGGATCACGCCGCCGGAGTTCACCAGGTAGTCCGGCGCGTAGAGGATGCCGCGGTCCGCGAGGTCCTTCTCGACGCCCGGGTGGGCCAGCTGGTTGTTGGCCGCGCCGCAGACGATCGTGGTGCCGGACTCGCCGAGCGCGGCCACCGTGTCGTCGGTCAGCGCGCCGCCCAGGGCGCAGGGGGCGTAGACGTCCAGCCGGGCCTGCAGCAGGGCGGCGGTGTCGGCGACGACCTCCACCTCCGGGTGGGCCGCGCGGACGCGGTTCACGGCGGTCTCGGAGACGTCGGTGATGACGACGGTGGCGCCGTCCGCGACGAGGTGGCCGACCAGGTAGTGGCCGACCTTGCCGACGCCCGCGACGCCGACCCGCTTGCCGCGCAGGGTCGGCTGGCCCCAGCGGGCCTGGGCGGTGGCGCGCATGCCCTGGAAGACGCCGAAGGCGGTCAGGATGGACGAGTCGCCGGCGCCGCCGTGCTCGGGCGAGCGGCCCGTCACGAACTGCGTCTCGCGCGCGATGACGTCCATGTCCTGCACGTAGGTGCCCACGTCGCAGGCGGTGATGTAGCGGCCGCGCAGGGACTCCACGAAGCGGCCGTAGGCACGGAGCATCGCCTCGTTCTTGTCCTTGTTGGGGTCGCCGATGATGACGGCCTTGCCGCCGCCGAGGTCGAGCCCGGCCAGCGCGTTCTTGTAGGACATGCCGCGGGACAGGTTGAGCGCGTCCTCCAGGGCCGCCTCCTCGGAGGCGTACGGGAAGAAGCGGGTGCCGCCGAGGGCCGGGCCCAGCGCGGTGGAGTGGATGGCGATGATCGCCTTGAGCCCGGAGCTGCGGTCGTGGCAGAGGACGACCTGCTCGTGGCCGTCGCCGGGGGCGCCGTCCTGCTCGGTGCGGAAGATCCTGCTGAGCACTCCGGGTGCGGGGTGCGTGGCGGATGTCTGTACGTCGGTCACTGTGGTGACTCCAGTATCGAAGGCCCGCCTGCTGTGGTGCGGGCGCCTAGGGCGAAGCGTAGTCGCGGGAGCGTCGCCGATCCGCCCTCTTGTCCGAGCTTGTCCCGGTGGTCCGAGGAGTGAGACGCAGGGGGGTGCGCGGTGCGGGCGCGAACGGTTCGCGGGCGCGCCCTCCCGGGGCCGGTCGGCGCGTGCGACCATGCAGGACGTGACCGTCGTGCGCACCTCGGTACTGCCGCCCTACGCCGCCCACCTGCGGGTCTACGAGCCGCTGGCCGCCTACCCGGAGTCCGAGCGGGTGCGCTGGCAGGCCTACGCGGCGGAGCACGGCCCGGACGCCGTCGAGGCGGCGCAGCCGGTGGCCGCGGCCGTCCTGGAGGAGCAGCGGGAGGCGCTGGCGGAGCTGGCCGCCCGGACGCCCCGGGCGCTGCCTGAGCGGGAGAGCGGGCGGGCCTACCTGCGGGTGGTGGACGGCGTGCTGTACGTCTGCCCGTGGGCGACCAGGCTGCGCAGCTGGCAGGCGCTGGAGGAGCTGCGGGCGGCCGCGCCGGTGGCGCTGCTGGACACCGCGGTGCCGCCGGTGGCCCGGGCGGCGGCGGAGGCGGACCGGGAGCGCTGGCGGGCCGGCCATCCGGACGCCCGGCCGTGGATCCTGACCAGCCGGTGGGAGGTGCCGGTGCGCTGGTTCCTGCCGTTCGGGGACGAGGACCGCTGTTTCGTGCCGGCGCAGGAGCCGGGCAAACCGGGGCGGGCGGCGGCGCTGTTCTACCTGGTGCCGATGGCGCAGGCGCGCCGCCGGACGGCCCGGGCCTTCCGGGCGCTGCGTGAAGAGGTGCCGGACGGGGAACTGGTCCGGGGGGCGGAGCAGATCGGGCGGTGGCTGGAGGAATTCCATCCGCGCTCGCTGGTGGAGCTGGACTACGGGGGGCTGGTGCATGTGCTGGGGCCGGAGCGGCTGTTGGCGGATCGTTCGGCGGGGGAGCTGGAGGAGGGGCTGCGCGCGCTGCGGGCGGGGGACACCGCGCAGGCGCTGCACGCGTACGGGGAACTGACGGCGCGCTGGCGCAGGGTGCTGGCGCTGCGGTACGCGAACTGACGTCCGACCAGCCGTGTATGACTGTAAGAGTCCTATGGCCCGAGCTGGATGACCAAGGTCCCGGTTCGGGTCAATAGCTGTCGAACGTGACACTACTCACCGTTGACGCGAACTTACCCCTATGTGCAAAAATGGGACAACCAGCCCAACTTCACGCGGGCATGCCCACTTTTGGGTGGTTCTGGAGTCGATGCGTGCTTTGCGGGGAAACAGGGGGTCTGGTCCCCTCGTAACCAGGCGTCACGGCCGCGTGACTGCCCGTTATGGGGTGGTCCATCGCCATCCGTCGCTCTTGAACCCGTGAGGGGTCAATTTTGGCGGTTTGGTCGATAGGGCTGGACGGATGGTGTAGTTGTAGACACCAGGACAAGCCGTTCGTCCTATAACCGACTCGGCCCGTCTATGCCATTTCGGGCATCGCGGGCCAAGGTGCAGAATTTGAAGGATAGAACCGCCCTGGTTCGGTTCTCCCGAGGAGGCCGCTCATGACCGCTCGTACCCCTGATGCTGAGCCCCTGCTGACGCCGGCAGAGGTCGCCACCATGTTCCGCGTGGACCCGAAGACGGTCACTCGTTGGGCCAAGGCGGGCAAGCTGACGTCCATTCGCACGCTCGGCGGTCACCGCCGTTACCGCGAGGCGGAGGTGCGCGCTCTGCTGGCCGGGATTCCCGCTCAGCGCACTGAGGCCTGATAGGCCAAAGGCTCTTTAAAGGGGCCGCGTTAACGGGGAAACCCGGGTCGGTGATAGGCGACCATGGAAAGAACAC
>NZ_JBHWIJ010000467.1:3809-4106 GCF_042732255.1 Kitasatospora sp. NPDC059803
CCGCCGGGTCCGGTAAGCGGCCCCTTTGCCATGCCCGCCCGCCGTGCCCGGGTACTCGGCACAACGTACGGAATGCTGAACTCCGGATAACGATTTGATGCGCATGATGCGGGGGGGATTTACAGTTAATGGCTGTACAATTTTACATATTAAATTAGTGAGGTCTTGGTGAGGGTGGTGCGGGGGTGCTCTCGGGAAAAGATAAGTGACGACCGTCACACCGTCTGTCACTTGTGGTCTGGACCTGGTCCGGGATAAACACCGGACGCCAAAAGCGAGAGGCGGCGGGACAGTCTG
>NZ_JBHWIJ010000468.1:0-4023 GCF_042732255.1 Kitasatospora sp. NPDC059803
GGGGACCGCTGCCCGGTCCCCCGACCGCCTCCCCGCCCCCGGCGGTGCGGTCCGGCGGTGCGGCTATCGTGCACAGGTGCACGAGGCGGCCCGGAACACCGGGCACGGCACGTGAGGGGAGTCCCAGGTGATCGGACGGGCGCTGAACGGGCGTTACGAACTCGTCGAGATAATCGGCGTCGGCGGCATGGCCACCGTCTGGCGCGGGCTGGACCACGTGCTGGGCCGTCAGGTGGCCGTCAAGGTCCTCAACGGGGGACTCGCCGACGACCCCCGCTTCGCCGAGCGGTTCAGCCGCGAGGCGCAGCACGCGGCCATGCTGGTGCACCCGAGGATCGTCATGGTCTTCGACTCGGGCGTCGACCAGGGCACGCCGTTCATCGTCATGGAGCTCGTCCACGGCCGTTCGCTCGCCGCCGTGCTGGCGCAGCAGCCGGGTCTGCCGGTGGAACGCGCCGTCGGCATCGCGGCGGCGGTCTGCGAGGCGCTGGCGGTCGCGCACGCGGCCGGGCTGGTCCACCGGGACATCAAACCCGGCAACATCATGATCACCGACGACGGCGGGGTGAAGGTCGTCGACTTCGGCATCGCCCGGGCCGGTTCGTCCAGCAACCTGACCCAGACGGCGAGCGTGCTCGGTACGGCCGCCTACCTGTCGCCCGAGCAGGCCACCGCCTCGCCCCTGGACGGCCGCACCGACCTCTACGCGGTCGGCTGCGTGCTCACCGAAATGCTCACCGGCGAGACGCCGTTCACCGCCGAGACGCCGGTGGCGATCGCCTTCAAGCACGTCAGCGAGCAGCCCCTGCCGCCGTCCTACCGCCGCCTCGGCCTGCCGCCCGCGCTGGACGCGGCCGTGCTGCGCCTGCTCGCCAAGAACCCCGCCGACCGGCCGGCGGACGCCGTCGCGGCGCGGGCCGAACTCCTCTCCACCATCCCCGGGTTGGCGGTCGGCGACCCGACGGCGGAACTCCTCGCCACCGCCGCCGCCACCCAACTTCTGCCGCCCGTACGGCCGGTGAACCCCAACCAGCAGCACACCACCCTGCTCCCGCCGCAGGCCCCGGCCGTCACTTCGCTGATGGCGCCCGTCCCGCAGGCCCCGCCGGCCACTTCGCTGATGGCGCCCGTCCGGCAGGCCCCGCCCGGGGCCGCCGGCCGCAACCGCAACCGCCGCCGCAGGCCCCTCGTCCTCGGCGCACTGGGCGTGGCCGGACTCGCCGGCGTCACCGCCCTGGCCGTCGCCGCCCTGGACGAGCCCGCCGGCAACGCCGCCGCTCCCGCCAAGCCGCCGGCGGCCACCGCCCCCAGCACCCCGGCTGCCGCGCCCAGCACCCCGGCCCGCGCGTCCACCCCCGCGGCGACCCCGACGCCCACCACCGCGGCCCCCACCACCCCGGCCGGTCTCCCCACGGCCCCCAACCCGGGCATTCCCCGCAACCAGGGGGCGGCCCTCCAGCTCAACGCCTTCCGCCAGGCCGTCGTCCAGACCCCGGTCGGAGGCAAGGAGCACGACCGCCAGGCGGAGTTGCTGCGGATCCTCGACGACGCCTCCGCCCGCCTCAACGAGGGCAATCCGGACGACGCGGCCCAGGAGCTCAAGGACGCCCAGAAGGTGATCCGCGACCTGGCCAAGAAGCACGCCATCGACGGCCCCACCAGCGCCAACTGGAACGCCCGCCTCGGCGCCCTGCTGATCACCCTGCACGCCACGGCCGCCGACAACCAGGACTGGTGACCGCAGGGCCCAAGTTCTGTCCGACGGGGCGCTTCAGCGCGCGGCCGCGGGCTGTTCGGCGGCCCAGACGAACCCGTCCGGGTCGGTGAAGGTTCCGGCGGTGCCGCCGATCACGAGCCGGTGCGATCCGCTGCCGTCGGGGGAGACTCCGGCGTCCTTGGCGAGGGCCCGGCGCTTGTACAGCGCGAGCTTGACCGGGCTGGACCCGGTGGCGAACTCGACGTACACCGGGCCGAAGCTCTTCGCCACGGCGAGGCCGCGGTCGACGTAGAACCGCTTGCTCGCGGAGACGTCCGCGACTCCCAGCAGGAGCACGAGCTGGTCGATCCGCCGGGTGGCCGGGCCGGTGTCCTTCTTCGCGGAGGTCGCGATCTTCCAGATCGTCCCGTCCGGGGCCTGGACGACGCCGCCGTAGCCCCAGAGCGACTTCGCGGCGGGCTTGAGGGCGGTGGCGCCGGCGTCGAGGGCGGCGTCGACGAAGCCGTCGACGGTGGCGGGCTGGGACACCGTGAGCGACAGCGTGAACCCGCGGAAGCCGGTGGTCGGCTCCTGCGAGGCCCGCAGGCGCAGCTGCGTGTCCAGGCCGAAGGCGGTGGTGTAGAAGCTGCGGGCGGCCGTGGGGTCGGCGACGTCGAGGATGAGGGAGTCGATGGAAGTCATGTCCTCCACGCTAGGCGCGGCCCGGTGGCCGGGGCTTCTCGAATCCTGACCGGTCCGGGGGCCCGTCGTGCGCGGCGCCGGTAGTCGTCGGGCGGCATGCCGACCAGTTCGGCGAAGCGGGTGCGGAAGGCGTCCGGCGAGGTGCAGCCGACCGCGCGGCGGACCGCGCTGACGCCGAGGCCGCCGCAGCGCAGGAACGCGGCCGCGCGCTCGACGCGACGCGCCATCAGGTAGCCGTACGGCGAGTCGCCGTAGGCCAGCCGGAACTCGCGGCTGAGCTGCCCGGCCGCCAGGCCGGCGTCGCGCGCGAGCGCCAGGACGTCGAGTGGCCGTGCGTACTCGCGGTCGATCCGGTCCCGGACGCGGCGCAGCCGTGCGAGGTCTTTCAGGCGCTGCGCCGCCGCGCGGGCGCGGGCCCACGAGGGGTGACACACGGGAGGACTCCTCTCATCGGGCCCGACTCCGGCCGTCGCGGTCGTCAGGGACTGCACGGCCCGTACGGTCGGCGCGCGGCCGGACGGCTCAGCGCAGCTGCTGGATGCGGATCAGGTTGCCGGCGGGGTCGCGGAAGGCGCAGTCGCGGATGCCGTACGGCTGCTCGGTCGGTTCCTGGACGACCTCGGCGCCGCCGGCCTGCACCGCCCGGAAGGTGTCGTCGAGGTCCCGGGTGGCCAGCAGGATCCAGCCGTAGGTGCCCTTGGCCATCATCTCGGCGATGGTGCGGCGCTCGTCCTCGGTGACCCCGGGGTCGACGGCCGGCGGCGCCAGGAGGATGGAGGTGTCGGGCCGCCCGGCGGGGCCGACGGTGATCCAGCGCATCTTGCCCTGCCCGACGTCGCCGCGGACCTCGAAGCCGAGGACGTCGCGGTAGAAGACCAGGGACGCGTCCGGGTCGTCGTGCGGGAGGACGCTGGTGTGAATGGTGATGTCCATGGCGCCGATGCTAGGTGTGGCCGCGCGGGCGTGCTTCTCGAATCCTGACCGATCGGGCGCGGCCGTCCACAGCCTGTGGACAACGTCACGGCTTGCGGTGGCTCCGGGTCTCGACGTTCGCCCGGATCGCCCGCGACAGCGTCCCCGCCGCCGTGGCGAGGAAGACGAAGGTGTACCCGATCTGCAGGATCACCACGAGGCGGGGCGCCTGTGCGGCCGGGGTGATGTCGCCGTAGCCGACGGTGGCCAGGGTGACGACGGTGAAGTACAGGGCGTCGAGCCGGGTGACCAGCCCATCGAAATCGCCCGGACGGGCGGCCATGACGTAGTAGGTCGCGGCGAAGATGGTCATCGCGAGGAAGATCAGGAAGGACAGCCAGGCCACCGGGCGCTTCGCGTCGCCCCGCAGCACGGCGGTGGTCTTCGCCAGCAGCAGGCCGCTCAGGCCGACCAGCGCGGCGGTGAACACGAGCCAGCTGAGGACGGGGTGGTGGTAGCCGAGCCGGCGCAGGGGGAGAATCCAGTACGCGAGGATCAGCGCGGTGCAGGCGCCCAGCAGCCAGAGCGCGGACCTCGGGTCGACCCGGCCTTGCGGTGGTGGTGGCTGGCTTCCGGACATCGCGTCCAGCCTGCGGCCGCGCCGGGTCGGGCGCGTCCCGGGCTGGGCCGTTCGGGCCGGACCGTCCGGGGGC
>NZ_JBHWIJ010000469.1:0-4022 GCF_042732255.1 Kitasatospora sp. NPDC059803
AGGTCGCGGTGGGCGTGGCGGTCGGCGACGGGGTGGCGGTGGCGGTCGGGCTCGGGGTGGGGGGCGCGGCGGCCGCGTGTGGGGGAGGGGAGGTCCGTCGTGGTGCGTGGGGTCGTCGTACGTGGGGGTGGGCGACCGCGGTGGTGCATGGTGGTGCACGGTGGTGCGTGGGGGTGGGGCGGGACCGTGGGGTTCGTTCCGCCTTGGATCAAAAGCTGGACTAGACCATTGCCGGTCGTCAAGCATTGGACAGTCGGCTTACGGATTCTTTAAGGATTCGGAGACCGTTCCGTGTCCGCCGTCGGAGTCGCCGGGGAAGGCCCGCGACACGCCCGCCGGGACGGACTCCGTACAGGACCGTGACCAGACCGCTACCTGCGGCTTTACCGTGTGCCTGCCCGCCGGAGTAGGCTGCGCCGGGGCGTTGACGCACCAGCTGAACGAGCACGGAGGGGCCGGGAATCATGGGTCTGCGCGATGTCGCCGAACGGACGCCGGGTCTGCGTACCCTGCTGGGCGGGATGTACGGGCTCTACGGCCGCCGGGTCGAGGTCCACCTCGCCCGCACCCCGCACCACATCGGCGTGATCCTGGACGGCAACCGCCGCTGGGCGAAGGCCGCCGGGGGCACCACCGTGTACGGCCACCAGCGCGGCGCCGACAAGATCAGCGAGTTCCTCGGCTGGTGCGACGAGACCCACGTCAAGGTCGTCACCCTCTGGATGCTCTCCACCGACAACCTCGACCGCCCCGCCGACGAGCTCGTCCCGCTGCTGGGCATCATCGAGGACGCCGTCACCGGGCTGGCCGCCGCCCGCCGCTGGAAGGTCCACCCGGTCGGCGCGCTGGACCTGCTCCCGCAGCACACCGCCGACGTGCTCAAGCGGGCCGCCGAGGAGACCGCCGACATCGACGGCATCACGGTCAACGTCGCGGTCGGCTACGGGGGCCGGCACGAGATCGCCGACGCCGTCCGCTCGCTGCTCCAGGAGCACGCCGGGCGCGGCACCTCGATCGAGGAACTGGCCGAGATCCTCGACGTCGAGCACATCGCCGAGCACCTCTACACCCGCAACCAGCCCGACCCGGACCTGATCATCCGCACCTCGGGCGAGCAGCGCCTGTCCGGTTTCCTGCTCTGGCAGAGCGCGCACAGCGAGTTCTACTTCTGCGAGGCGTACTGGCCGGCCTTCCGCAAGGTCGACTTCCTGCGGGCGCTGCGGGCGTTCGAGCAGCGCAACCGGCGACTGGGCCTCTGAACGGGTGAAGTGACCGCCGTAGGGCTGGCCTACCCGGAGCCCTGGTGAGGCCAAACGTTCACCGGCAATGATCCGTCAGTTCGCCGGGGGCGCGAATGCACCGCCCCTCGCCTGGGAATACTCCAGGCAGTCCGGTCCCGAGGCCACCGGGGCAGCGGGGGCCGGCTTGCCGCGGATGACGCAGGGTCATCCGCTCTGGAGGCCTAGTGGTCAGTTCCAAGAGCCGCCGGACGCCAGACCGGCGCACGTATGTTCTCGACACCAGCGTGCTCCTGGCGGACCCGCTCGCCATGACCCGCTTCGAGGAGCACGAGGTCGTCCTGCCGGTGGTGGTCGTCACCGAGCTGGAGGCCAAGCGGCACCACCCGGAGCTGGGCTACTTCGCCCGCCAGGCGCTGCGACTGCTCGACGACTACCGCATCCGCCACGGCCGGCTCGACGAGCCGATCCCGGTCGGCGAGCTCGGCGGCACCATCAGGGTCGAGCTCAACCACTCCGACCTGTCGATACTGCCGGCCGGCTACCGGGTCGGCGGCGGCGAGGCGGACTCGCGGATCCTCGCGGTCGCCCGCAACCTCCAGGCCGAGGGGTACGACGTCACGGTCGTCTCCAAGGACCTGCCGCTGCGGATCAAGGCCAGCTCGGTGGGCCTGCTCGCCGAGGAGTACCGGGCCGAGCTCGCCATCACCTCCGGCTGGACGGGGATGTCCGAGCTGCACGTCCCGGCGGAGCAGGTGGACGCGCTGTTCGCGGCCGGCCACGACGCCGCGGTGGACGTCGAGGGGGCGGACGAGCTGCCGGTGCACACCGGTCTGGTGCTCACCTCGGAGCGCGGCCGGGCGCTCGGCCGGGTGACCGGCGACGGCCGGGTCCGGCTGGTGCGCGGCGAGCGCGAGGCGTTCGGACTGCGCGGGCGCAGCGCCGAGCAGCGGGTGGCGCTGGACCTGCTGCTCGATCCGGACGTCGGCATCGTCTCGATGGGCGGCCGGGCGGGCACCGGCAAGTCCGCGCTGGCGCTGTGCGCGGGGCTGGAGGCGGTGCTGGAGCGGGGGCAGCACCGCAAGGTGATGGTCTTCCGGCCGCTGTACGCGGTCGGCGGGCAGGAGCTCGGCTACCTGCCGGGCTCCGAGACGGAGAAGATGAGCCCCTGGGCGCAGGCGGTCTTCGACACCCTCTCCGCCGTCACCACCCCGGACGTGATCGAGGAGGTGATCTCCCGCGGGATGCTGGAGGTGCTGCCGCTGACCCACATCCGGGGCCGCTCGCTGCACGACGCCTTCGTGATCGTGGACGAGGCCCAGTCGCTGGAGCGGAACGTCCTGCTGACGGTGCTGTCCCGGATCGGCCAGGGTTCGCGGGTGGTGCTCACCCACGACGTGGCGCAGCGCGACAACCTCCGGGTGGGCCGGTACGACGGCGTGGTGGCGGTGGTGGAGAAGCTGAAGGGGCATCCGCTCTTCGCGCACATCACGCTCACCCGCTCGGAGCGTTCGCCGATCGCGGCGCTGGTCACGGAGATGCTGGAGGACATCCACCCGTGATCCGTCCCTGACCAGGACATAGTCGTACAATACGGTCAACTCTTGATGCGGGGCCCGCTCCTGACGGGGCGGGCCCTCATCCCTTTCATCACATCGAGTGCTTTCCGTCCGAAGAACTCCCGTGCGGTGAATGTGACGTGCGCCACGCGAACGGGAATTGCGTCGACAGCGTCCGGTGCGGCATGGTGAGGGTTCTGTCAGGCCCCGCGTACGGCGTGGCAGGGCTTCCGGACTCCACGAGTCCGGCCCCGGATGGTCCACCAACTCCGGTCGGTGGACGCATAATTGAAGACCGATGAGCCGTACGCCGCCCGATTCCAACGCCCGGTCGCCTCACCTCGGCCGGACGCCGGGCCAGCACCTCCCGTGACCAGAGCACCTGCGGAGGTCAGTGCCAAGGGGCATGTTGCGCCCGCACGGTCACGCGTGGGCGATGCTGGAAGGAATCCATGTGACTCGGATCTCGGTCCGGGGAGTCGCTGTGGCCTCCGCCACCGCCGTCACCGCTGTCGGTGCCGTCGTGGGTGTGGCCTCGGGCAGCGAGGGCAAGACGACGCAGACGGTCGACGTCGCGGGCGCGACCCTGCTTGCCGAAGTCCCCTCTGGCGCCCAGGCGCAGACCATCAGTGACAACATCGGCCAGCAGGCATCCGCCCAGCAGGCCTCCGCCGACGCCGCGGCCAAGGCCGCCGCCGAGCAGAAGGCCGCCGAGGAGGCCGCGCGCCAGAAGGCCGCCGCGGACGCCCAGGCGAAGGCCGATGCCCAGGCCAAGGCCGACGCGGACAAGGCTGCCAAGGCCGCCGAGGACAAGCGCAAGGCCGACGAGGCCGCTGCCAACCGTTCCAAGGCGCGTTCGGCGATGGCCGCCACCGACAACAGCGCCCCGCCGGTCTCGACCAGCCCCGGATCCGTCCAGGACATCGCCCGGCAGGTCGTCGGTGACGACACCCAGTTCCAGTGCTTCAGCCAGATCGTGAAGCGCGAGAGCGGCTGGGACTACACCGCGACCAACCGGAGCTCCGGCGCGTACGGCCTGGTCCAGGCGCTGCCCGGCACCAAGATGGCCTCGGCCGGTGCCGACTGGCGCACCAACCCGGCCACCCAGATCAAGTGGGGCCTGGGCTACATGAACAGCCGCTACGGCAGCCCCTGTGGCGCCTGGTCGTTCTGGCAGTCCCACAACTGGTACTAGGAGCCGCCACCGTCCGGCGGTGGACTCCCG
>NZ_JBHWIJ010000470.1:0-4018 GCF_042732255.1 Kitasatospora sp. NPDC059803
CCCGCGCGCGCGGGCCCCGGGGCGCCCCGTGGCGCGCGCCCCCCCACCGGCCCGGGGGCACAGGGGCCCCCGGGGACATTCGTTCGCTCGTATCACCCGTTCGAGTGGCTCAGCCGACCGTCGGCGGTTGCGCCGCCACCCGGGCCACGGCCTCCTTTGACGGGCGCCGCTGCGGCCCGGTGGCGTTCCGGTCGGCGTGGACCGGGATCAGGCCGAGTCCCCAGCCGCCGGCCGCGAGCAGTCCCAGCACGGCGCCGTCGGCCAACTGTCCCCGGACCGCCGGCAGCCACCAGACCAGCCCTGCCGTCAGGATCACCAGGACCCGGCGGGCCGGCCACGGTATCAGTAGCCGCAGCCGTATTCGAGCCTCCGTGCACGCCGTCGCGGATCTCCGCACGACCGCCCTCCTTCGCTCGCCCCGGGCACCAGGAGCCCGGGAGTCGAGGCCGGGTTCAGGCGGCGACCACGTCCATCGCGGCGGCCTTGGGCGACATGTTCGCCCGGTCGGTGCCGGGGGCGGGCAGCGGAACCGGTTCGAGTACCGGCCTCAGCAGATCACCTTCGGAGAGGGTGGCCATCGCCGCAAGTTCAGCGAGCGACAGTTCGTCGCTGACCTCGCGCATGACCTCGGACATCCGGACGTCGAGCGCGTCGCAGATGGCGGAGAGCAGCTCCGAGGAGGCCTCCTTCTGTCCCCGCTCGACCTCGGAGAGGTAACCGAGCGAAACCCTGGCTGCCGCCGACACCTCGCGGAGTGTGCGGCCCTGGCGCTGGCGCTGCCGACGCAGTACATCGCCCAGTAGGCGACGAAGCAGGATCATCGGTGCCTCCCTCCTCGGACTGCGGATCGAGATGTCACGACCCCACCGTACCGCCTTGCCCGCTTCGCGTGCGGGGACCCTGGTCGTGTTCACTCTGGGCTGCAAGGCTGTCCCCCTCCTCGTTCCGGTGTCGTTTCCGGGTCCGCGGGCCCCTCGTGGTACCCCTCGCGGACCGCCCGGCCACCGTCACGCAACTCGTTCGCCACCTGGTTTCTGCCCAACCAGGCCCTTGGATGTAACACGATCCTCCAGCTGTGCCATGCCCGCGGACCGGATCGGCGGATCTCGGTTCGGTGGAGATCGCCGCGATCGGGGCTCCACCACGCCTCCGTGGCGCCTCCAACGGGCTGCGGGACGCCCGGGTGCGGGCCCCGCGGGGTTCAGGTCGTGGGCGTACCGGCCCGGAGCCGCCCGACGAACAGCTCCAGAGCGGCGGTCACCGCCCCGTGACGGATTCTGGCACGCCCGCCCGACAGCCGGGGCGAACTGACCAGAGTTCCCTCCGGACCGGCGACCGCCAGGTGTACGGTGCCCACCGGCTGCCCGTCCTGCGGGTCCGGCCCGGCCACCCCGGTCGTCGCGATCCCGTACGTGGCCCCCAGCAGCCGGCGCACGCCCTCGGCCATCTGCCCCGCCACCACCGGGTGGACCGGCCCGTACACCGCCAGGAGCCCCTCGTCCACGCCGAGCACCGAGGCCTTCAGCTCGGTGGCGTACGCGGTGACCGAGCCCCGGAAGGTCGCGGACGCCCCGGGGACGTCGACCAGGGCGGCCGCGAGCAGCCCTCCGGTCAGCGACTCGGCGACGGCCAGCGTGCCGCCCCTGGCCCGCAGCGCCTCGTGCGCCCGTACCGCCAGCTCGTGCTCCGTCACCCGGTCTCCCCCGTCGCTCACCGGCCCGCGCGCTCCGCGGCCAGTCCCTCGCGGCGCATGCGCAGCGCCTGTCCGACGTAGTCCAGCGCGGTGCCGATGGTCAGCAGTACCGCCAGGGCCATCAGCACGGCCCGGGCGGTGGCCAGCCAGCCGGTCAGCTCCAGGACGTACATGCCGACCGCGATGCCCTGGGTCAGCGTCTTGATCTTGCCGCCTCGGCTGGCCGGGATGACCCCGTAGCGGATCACCCAGAAGCGCATCAGGGTGATGCCGAGTTCGCGGGCCAGGATCACCGCGGTGACCCACCAGGGCAGGTCTCCGAGCAGCGAGAGGCCGATCAGCGCCGAGCCCATGATCGCCTTGTCGGCGATCGGGTCGGCGATCTTCCCGAAGTCGGTGACCAGGCCCTTGCGCCGGGCCAGCTCGCCGTCGAACAGGTCGGTGATCATCGCGATGGCGAACGACGCCCAGGCGACCGAGCGCCACTTGGGGTCGTGCCCGCCGTCGGCGAACAGCAGCGACACGAAGACCGGCACCAGCAGCAGCCGGAGCATCGTGAGCATGTTGGCGATGTTCCAGACAGCCGGCACCGGCGGCACCGCGGCCGACGGTCTGCCCGGATGGGCCGCGGCCGGGGCGCCGGGCCCCTTGGTCATTCCCCGGCTCCCGGGGCCTGACGGACCCGGACCGGCTCCAGCGCCTCGGCGATCAGGTCGACGCCTTCGCTGGCGACCACCTTGGCCCGGTGGAACTGGCCGATCTGCGGGTCCTCGACGCCGGTGAGGGTGGTCAGGCCGTCGGTCTCGGGGGCCTGGTGGGCGGCCCGGCCCTCGACCACGCCGTCCTCGATGGACTCGATCAGGACCTCGACCTCGGTGCCGATGCGCTGCTCGGCCCGCTGGGCGGTCATCTCCTCGGCCAGCCGGCTGAGCCGGTTCAGGCGGTCGGCGATCACGTCCTCGGACAGCTTGCCGTCGTAGGTCGCGGCCTCGGTGCCGTCCTCGTCGGAGTAGCCGAAGACGCCGATCGCGTCCAGCCCGGCGTGCGTGACGAAGCGCTCCAGCTCGGCGAAGTCCGCCTCGGTCTCGCCGGGGAAGCCGACGATGAAGTTGGACCGGGCGCCGGCCTGCGGGGCCCGGTCGCGGATGGTCTTCAGCAGGTCCAGGAACTGGTCGGTGGAGCCGAAGCGGCGCATCCGGCGCAGCACGGCGGGCGCCGAGTGCTGGAAGGACAGGTCGAAGTAGGGCACCACGTCCGTGGTCCCGGTCATCGCGTCGATCAGGCCGGGGCGCATCTCGGCGGGCTGCAGGTAGGAGACCCGGACCCGCTCGACGCCCTCGATCGCGGAGATCTCGCCGAGCAGCGTCTCCAGCAGCCGGATGTCGCCGAGGTCCTTGCCGTACGAGGTGTTGTTCTCGCTCACCAGGACGACCTCGCGCACGCCCTGCTCGGCCAGCCACTGGGCCTCGTGCAGCACGTCGGAGGGGCGGCGGGAGATGAAGGAGCCGCGGAACGCCGGGATGGCGCAGAAAGAGCACCGCCGGTCGCAGCCGGAGGCGAGCTTGACCGAGGCGACCGGGTTGTCGTCGAGCCGCTTGCGCAGGGTGCGCGGGCCGGAGGCCGGGGCGAGGCCCTCGGGCAGGTCGGTGATCGGCTCGGCCGGGGCCTCGGCGGCGCCGTGGCCGGGCAGCGCGACGGCCTCGGCGGCGGACTGCCGCTCGGCCGGGCTGATCGGCAGCAGCTTGCGGCGGTCACGCGGGAGGTGCGGGGCGTGGTGGCCGCCGGAGAGGATGGTCTGGAGGCGGTCGGAGATGTCGGAGTAGTCGTCGAAGCCGAGCACGCCGTCGGCCTCGGGCAGGGCGTCGGCGAGCTCCTTGCCGTAGCGCTCGGCCATGCAGCCGACCGCGACGACGGCCTGGGTGCGGCCGTGCCCCTTGAGGTCGTTGGCCTCCAGCAGGGCGTCCACGGAGTCCTTCTTGGCGGCCTCGACGAAGCCGCAGGTGTTGACGACGGCGACGTCCGCTTCGGCGGCGTCGTCGACGAGCAACCAGCCGTCGGCTTCCAGTCGCCCGGCGAGTTCCTCGGAATCCACCTCGTTGCGGGCGCATCCGAGCGTGACAAGGGCGACAGTACGGCGTTCAGGCATAGGGCCAAGATTAACGCGGGGGGGGCCCGGGGCGGGGCCCCCCCCGGGCCCCCCCCCCGCCCGGCCGCCGCATGTCCTCCCCGCGGACACCCCGGTGTACGTCATCTCCGTCGCCGCCGAGCTCTCCGGCCTGCACCCGCAGACCCTCCGCCAGTACGACCGCCTCGGTATGGTCAGCC